>JBIJBN010000069.1:0-8056 GCA_044345175.1 Luteolibacter sp. | reverse complement strand
TCATGGGAGGAATGGGGGTGATTGAATGCGGTGAGAGGGATGGACGAGGATGAAAAGTGTTGAAAAAACCCAAATTTCGCGCTGAAGCTGGACACTTGCGCTGGACAGAAGATTCCACGCTCCGGATGCGGCCGCCAGACAAAAATTTGTGAATTTCCCGGATAGTTCAGCATTTAGTTTAGAAAACACCCTGCCCCGTCACATCATGGGCCCGTGGTGCCCGAGGCCACCCGGGTCAGCTTGGCGAGCGCGGCGCCGGGATCGGCTTGCGGGCACTCAGGCGGCAGCGATCGCGGCGAGGTGGGTGGGGCTGGTTCCACAGCAACCGCCGACAATGGAGATGCCGATGGCGCGGAGTTGGCGGGCGGCTTGGGCCATCTCGGCCGGGGTGGCGTCGTATCGGACGCCGCCGTCGGCGGGTTTGGGGGCCCCGGCATTCGGTTGGAGGATGGTGGGGCGGCCGTCGGCGGCGGCGGTGATTTCCGCGGCGAGGTCGAGGTAATCGGCCAGTGAGAGATCGGTTCCGCAGTTTGCGCCGGCGATGTCACCGCCGGCCTGATAGACGGACCGGACGGCCTCCTGCACGGTGGTTCCCATCATGGTGCGGAAAACGCCGCCGGATTTCTGAAAAGCGAAGGTTCCGATGACGGGCAGGCCGCAGACCGCCTTTGAGGCGCGGATGGCGATGGTGACTTCGCCCGGGTCGCTCATGGTTTCCACCAGGATGGCATCGGCGCCGCCCTCTGCCAGGGCTTGGATTTGCTCGCGGAAGACCTGGTCGAGTTCTGTGGCGGATGTCTCGCCCATTGGTTCGAGGAAATCGCCGAACGGGCCGACATCGCCGAGCACCCATGCATCTGCGCCGGCGGCCTCCGCGGCGAGGCTGGCGGCCAGGCGGTTCCATGCGGCCGTCTGCTCCGCGAAGCCGTGGCGCTGGAGCATGGTGCGGGTGCCGCCGAAGGAATTGGTGGTGATGAGGCGGCAGCCGGCGCGGCGGTAGGCCAGGTGGACATCCCGGATGTCCCCCGGCCGGTCGGCATTCCAGCGCATGCCGCACTCGCCGAGGTTCAAGCCGCGGCGGATGAGTTCGGTGCCCATGGCGCCGTCACAGGTGAGGGTGGACTCGAGGCAGGCTTGGGTGAGCGGGGTTTTCATGGGCTGGGTCGGGTTGGATCAGTTGAGGTTCATGAAGGCTTGGACTTTGGACATGATTTCGCCCTCCGCGCCGGGCACGCTGAGCACATCGCACTCGCTGCCGAGGATGAATGGGTGGCCGGTGGCGCGCATGCGTTCGACCAACCCGCGGGCGATGTGCCCGACCGAGGCGGTGGTGAGTTGCGCGGAGATGAAGTTCCTGGTGGGCAGGTTGCCGAAAAGCACGGTGCGCGGGGGGATCCGAGCGGCATCCAGCCAGAGCGTGCGCGAGCTGCCCAAGCTGAGCAGCGCGGGATCGAGCGATGCAAAGCGCTCCAGCATGCCATCGGTAAGTTCGCCGCAATCGTGGAAAATCAGGTCCACGCCGCGGGCGTCGAGCAACTCCTTGATGCGGCGCATCGGACCGGTGACAAAGCGGTCGAAGGTATCAAACGAGGCGGACAGCTGCCTTGGGGAAAAAAACACCGTGTTCGCGGCCGGTTCACAGACGATCACGGCCTTGGCACCGGCATCGATTTGCATGGTGAGATACTCGAGGATGAACGAGGTGGCGGCATCGATGGCGGAGGTGGCGAGGGCGACATCGGGATCGCTCTGCGGGGTTTCACCGGTTCCGGCCAGGTAGACCGGCGAAATCGGATCGGCAAGCAGCTTGGTCATCAGCGAGAACGGGCCGATGCCCATGCCGATGGCGACCCGGTCCGGGACGGCGGCGACCTCCGAGAGCGCGGCGCAGGTGGCACGCATGCGCGGGGTGGGGATGCACGGCGGGGCGGCCGCCAACGGGGTGTCGAGGTGGTGTGAGTCCAACTGGTCCGCAGGCACGCCGAGAGCGGCGAGCAGCGCGTGTTTTTCCAAGGTAAGATCCATCAGCGGCACCGCCAGCGGGGTGCGGAAACGGTTGGCCGCCTCGATGACGACGGCGCCGAGCCTGCGGCCGTCGAGCAGGATGGCCGCGGGGTCGTCATGCTCGTGGAGCACAAGGTGGGTGCCGATGGGCATGCGCAGGCCGGCGTTGGCGAGATCGATGTAATACTGCCGGTCCATGGCCATCACGGGGCGTCTGCCAGCGTGCGGGCGAGGTCCACCGCACTGGCGGCATCCGGGCTGTAACCGTCCGCGCCGATTTCATCACAGAACCCGCGGGTGACCGGGGCGCCGCCGACCATGATCCGGATGCCGGGCAATCCAGCGGCGCGCAGGGCGTCGACGGTGGTTTTCATGGCGGGCATGGTGGTGGTGAGCAGGGCCGAGAGGCAGACGAGGCGGGCCTTGTGTTCGATGGCGGCGGCGACGAATTGTTCCGGAGGCACGTTGGTGCCGAGGTCCACGATGCCGAAATTGGCGCCCTTGAGCATCATGGCGACGAGGTTTTTGCCGATGTCATGGAGGTCGCCCTGCACGGTGCCGATCACGGCGGTGTGTTTGGGTTTGATGCCGGCCTGGGCAAGCAGCGGTTCGAGGATCGCCATGCACTCTTTCATGGCGCGTGCGGCGATGAGCATTTCCGGGACGAAGATTTCGTTGTTTTTGAACTTCTCGCCGATGGCGGCCATGCCCGGGACGAGTCCTTGTTCGACGATCTCCAGGGGCTTGCCGCCGGCGTCCAGCAGCGAGCGGGTGATTTGCGCGGCATCATCGCGTTTGCCGGCTTCGACGGCTCGCGCCAGATCGGTGAGGGATTGCATGTCGTGTAGCTGGGGTTTTCGGTGGAGGATGGATCACATCCATGGAAAGACTAGCCGGGAGGCCGCGGGCGGATCTTGTGGATTCAGCGGATCCTTTGTTGAAATCCGTCATTCACGGCAGGCAGAGGTGGTCGATGTAGCGGTCTTCGAATCCGGGTTGCAGGTTGAGCTCGAGGATTTCCACCCGCGTGCGCAGGGTGTCCATTTCATCGAATGCGGCTTGGTCCAGCAGGCCGGCGAGGGCACCGGCGAGCGCGCTGTTGCCGACCACCCTGACCTGTTGCGGGGTGAAGCCGGGCAGCAGGCCGATGCGGATGGCATGGGCGACATTGACGTGCATGCCGAAGCCTCCCGCGAGGTGGACGCGGCCGATCGCGGCGGCGGTGATGCCCGCGTGGTGCAGCAGCGCCTCGATGCCCGCGCCGATGGCGGCCTTGGCCTGGAGCAGGTGGGCGATGTCGATCTCCGAGATTCCCGGTCCGCCGGAGCCTGCCGGGTGGATTGAAAGCCCGTGCTCATCCGACGCGTGCCATGCGGCGGGAGGCAGCAGGCGGGCGGCGCGATTGAATCGGCCGTTGTGCGCCAACCACCCCTGGCGCACGGCCTCTGCGAGGAAATCGATGTAGGCGGACCCGCAGATTCCGATGGCGCGTGCGGGCGGCCCGCCACCGATGGTTTCCGCGATGATCGAGCCATCGTGGATGTGGAGCGCGCCGATGGCGCCGGCATGGGCGCGGGTGCCGCAGGAAAGCCCGGCCCCCTCGAATGCCGGCCCCGCGGCGGTGGCACAGGCCATCAGGCGGCCGTCGGCGGACAAGACGATTTCGCCATTGGTGCCCATGTCCACCAACAACGACGGCGCAGCATCAAGCGTCATGCCGGTGGCATGGACACCCGCCACGACGTCCGCGCCGAGATAGGCGGAAAAGCCCGGCGGGAAACGCACCGGAGCATCCGGGTGCAGCCCCGCCTCATCGAGCGACAGTTCGGCGGCGCGGCAGCGGCGGGCAGCGAGAAACCGCGCGCGGAACGGAGCGACGCCCAAGGGCGAGGTATCCTCGTCGGCCAGGATGTGCAGCATCGTGGTGTTTCCCGCAATCACACCGCCGGCGATCCGGTCCGGCGATCTGCCCGCGCCGCGGCAGGCCTCGTGCAACAGCGGCCGCAGGGTTTCCACAACGAGTGCGCGGCGCATTTCACGCCTTGTGGCATCCGTGCAGCCCGCGCTGATGCGGGTGACCACGTTGTCGCCAAAGCGGATTTGGGCGTTGAAGCCGCCCGCGCGGGAGAGGATCGTCCCGCTGGCGAGATCGGCGAGCAGCACCACCACGGTGGTGGTGCCGAGGTCCACCACAAAACCCGTGTCGCGATTGGCGGTGGCGGGAATCGACGGGTTGAGCGCGCATGGCACATCCAGCAGGAACGTGCCGGTGACCTGCGGGGAATCACCGATGCGCGCCTGGTGCGGCAGCTCGATGACAAGCGGACGGTCATCGGCCGTGTGCATTTGGCAGGCGCGGACCATGCCGGAAGTAAAACGTGCGCCCGAGGCATCCGCCACGGTGCCATCGATGAGCCGCACCATGCATCCGCGGCAGATTCCGCGCATGCCGCAGCGGGTGTTGAGCGGGAACCCGGCCTGCGCCAGCACCGCGGCCAGATTGGCGGCCGGATCCACCCCTGCGAGGTGCAGCACGCCGTCACCGGTCCGACTCACCGCCGCGGGTTTCATGACGGCCGGTGGGGGACGGCGTTCACGATCGGGCCGCCATGGCATTGGGCGATTTCCGCACCCGGCGGCACGACAAGGAAGCGCGGATCGTCCCACGGACCGCGGAGCAAATCGCGGAGCAGGGCGGGATCGCCCCTCAGGTGCTCGAAGTCCCAGCCGAGCCAATCGGCGCACATTGCGGCATACGCCGCCTCCGCCTGCGCATCGGGGGTTCCAAGATCGATGAAGGTGGCGGTGTGATGGCTCGCCCAGACCGCTTTTTCGGACTCCAGCAGGAATTCGACATCCTCCGGATCGAAGCGCGCGGAATACTCGCGGCGCAGGGCATCGAGGCGGTCGGGCCCGGGCACGCGGCGCGCGCGGTTCCATCCGGGCGAGTAATGATGGCATCCCGGACACGCGAGCTGGCGGCGGGCATGCTGCTCGCTGCTGCCGAGCAGCACGGTGATGCAATCATGGGCACGCGGCATCACCAGCGGGTGGCGGCGCGCGTGCAGACCGGCCGTGCCGCGGCCGCAGAGGCCGTAGGCAAGCACGATCGCGCTGATGTCATCGCGCGCGTCGAGCCCGTCGATGGTTGTCTGGAGTGTGCGCCGCATCTCGTCCGGGCGGTCGTGCAGGCCAATTTCAAAATCCAGCCGGATGGCGATGTGGGTGAGCCCGGCGGAGAGCATGTCGATTTCCGCGTTGAAGACCTCGCAGGCGAGCAAGGCGATGGATGCGGGTGTTTTCATCTCACGACGGGCGGATGTTGGATGCGGCCCTGCCCCGCGCCAGCACGCTGCGGTATTGTCCAGGCGTCATGCGGCGCAGCGCCTTGAACACCCGGGTGAAATAACTCTGGTCGCAGAAACCGCAGGCGGCGGCGATCTCCGCGAGCTGCATCTCGGTCTCCGCGAGCATCGCGCAGGCGCGGCGGACGCGCATGTCGCGCAACAGTTCCACAAACGTGCGGCCGGTGCGCTCCTTGAGCAATTGCGAGAAATGCCCGGGTGAGAAACCCATGTGCCGGGCGACCTCGTCACGCGTCAGGTCCTGTTCCATGTGGGCCTCCAGATGGGAAAGGGTGGATGCGATCATGCGCGGCACGTCGAATTTCTGATGGCTCTCGATGGAGGTGAAAATCCGTTCCAGAGTGGCGCGGAGCCATGCGGCCAACGCCTCGTCATCCTCGATGTGCGCCAGCTCGGTGAGATGGGAAAACCCCATGCCGAGCACCTCGGACTGCGGTGCCCCGGCCTCGACCGCGGCGCGCGACATCATCACCACCAGCTCCAGCAGCAGTCCCTTGAGCAGCTCGTTGCGCTGCTCTCCGGCGCTGTAGATGTGCAGCAGCACATGATTGATGATGCGGCGGGCCTCGGGACGGTCGCCGAGCCGGATCGCGCCAAGGAGCGCGGGTTCCTGATAGAGATAGAACTCGCGCAGGGTGTCGAACGGGCTTTCGCGGTCGAGCGGAACGGCCGGGAAATCGTTTCGGGATGCGGACTCGCGCATGGCGGGCGTGATACCGGGTGGACCGCAGGGATTTTCCCCTTGCATGCATGCAGTGAAGACACAACCCGGCGGGCAGGGCAACCCAATCATGGTCACGGCCCGCCGGAGGGGTCGATGCGGTTGCCGTGGCCGTCGTCACGGATGGCGCGCGGGTGGGGCGGCAGGAAGCGGTTTCGGGCGAGGGTGTTGTGATCGGCGAAGTCGCGGTCGTCGGCGCTGCTGCCGAATGCATGGCCGGCGTCCTCGTTGCAGTAGAGGCGGCGGCCGCCGCGTGAGCCGAGCCAGATGCCGTGGCAGCCGCGGCGCAGCGAGGCGGTGTGGAAATCGTTTCCGGTGATGCGATTGGCGTGGGGCGTCTGGTGGCGGATGGTTCCTGCCTCGCCGCAATTCCGGTAGAGATGGATGCCGCCGCGGGCGATGCGCTCGAAGCGGTTGTTTGCAATGCGGTTGCGCGCCGAGCCATCGACGGCGATCACCTCGCGGGCGGCATCCACGGAGAAGGTGTTGCCGAGGATGTGGTTGTCGGCGCTTTCGCAATCGAGGTAGAGCGCGGTGGAGACGCTCCAGCCGGTGAGTTTGCAATCCTCGATGGTCACGCCGGTGACGCCCGGGGCCAGGTAAAGCGGAATGCGGTGGCTGGCTTCGATCTCCACCGCGGAGATGCGGATGTCCCGGGGTGCGGCGTCCTGGGCGCGCCTGGTGTGGCCGGGCCTGAGCGAGGATTTCCGCAGCAGCGGGTCCTCGCCATTGCGCCCCATGCCGAGGATGCGGATGGATCCGCGGATGCGGGTGTTGCGGATGGTGATGTCCTGCGGCCGGTCCCAGCCGTCGGGCGTGCGGCGGGAGCGGATGACCAGCTCGGTGAGCCTGCCGCCGTTGAACCATCCGCCGTTGGCATCGATCACCGTGCCGTTGGCGCGGCTCCCCTCGAGCACCACCCGCTCGAAGCGCGGCGCGGGGAGCAGCTTCATCCAGGTGGAGCGGTCGATGCCGATGAGCGCGATGCAGAGCAGCAGCAGCAGCGCGGCCGCCACAACCAGCGCGGCATGCCATGGATGGCGGGGTGGCATGGCGACGGCGGGGCCGCGCCCCGATGGCTCCGCCTGTGACTCGCTCATGGGCATGGGATAAGGCGGCGGCCGGTGGCAGGCAAGACGCGGGGCGATGGGAAAACCCGCGGTTGGTGCATGTGCGCCGGATGCTGGCTCATGCGGTGCCGGACGACGGCCGCAGGAAAAACCCGCGTTGTTTTTCTGTGACGGGCATGCCGAGGTGTTCCATCACCGCGAGCATGTCCTCCCAGAGCTGGCGTTTGGTGGCGAGGTCGTTTTCACCGCGCAGCAGGCAGCCCGGATGATAGGTCACGCGCACGGGAATGCCCTCGTAGCTGTGCCACGAGCCGCGCAGCGTCGCGGGGTCCGCCGGGTGGCCTAACAGACCCGCGGCCGCGGTGGCGCCGAGCGCGACGATGCATTCCGGGCGCACGATGGCCGCCTCGGCGCGGATGAGCGGCATGCAGGAGGCGATTTCCTCCGGTGTGGGCGGGCGGTTGTTGGTCGTTTGGCGCGGGGTGGCCGGGCGGAACTTGAGGATGTGGGTGAGATAGACCCCGGTGCGTGCGAGCCCCATGGTCTCGAGGATCTTGTCGAGTTTGCGGCCGGCCGGGCCGACGAAGGGTTCGCGCGCGCGCTCCTCCTCGTGGCCGGGAGCCTCGCCCACAAACATGACGCGCGCATCCGGACTGCCGGTGGAAAAAACCATCGTCGGGCGAAGGCTGCCGAGGCTGCGGGCGGGTGCCCAATCTTCCGCCTGCGCGGCGAGCGCGGCGAGTTGTTGTGCCTTGGTGCCTTGTCCGGTAGCGATCACGGGCGGAGGCGCTGCGGATGCCGCCGCGGCGGACGGACCGGGGCGGGCCGGGGTGCTGGATGCCGGCTGGCGGCTGGCGCGCCGGTAAAAATCCCGCAAGGTCGCGCGTGCGGCATCA
>JBIJBN010000067.1:0-8144 GCA_044345175.1 Luteolibacter sp. | reverse complement strand
TTGTGGATCGCGTGTGTTGGCGTGGCAATGATGCTGTGTCTGCATGCCGCGGACTTCACGGCACCCGCGCCGGGGCCGGTGGCATTCAGAATCGACCGCATCCCGCTGAATCGGGACACCATGCGGGAACTGGCGGCGGATCTCGTCACCACCGCAAGCGGACTGCCCGGCGCCACCGCGGCGGAACGCCAGGCCATCGCCCGCGCACTGGCCATGGCCGTGGCATTGGAGCCCGCCCCGGAAATCCCGCGCCAACTGCTGGCGGTCTATCAGAATGGCCGGCGCCCGCCGGCTCCGGATGCGGCAAATCTAGCCACCTCCCACGCGCGGGTCTGGCGGCTGATCGGATGGCTTGAATCCCCCGAGGCCGGCGCACCCGCCGGAACCTTGGCCGATTGCCTCAAGGACGTGATGGCTTACGCCGATTTCAAACACCCGCGGGCGGCGGCACTGCGCGAGGCGGGCGCGCGCGGCGCATGGACCGGCTGGGTGCCGGACATCCACGCCTATGAACCGCAACAAGCCTCCACAGCCCCGCAACCATGGCCGGAAACCGCTTCAATCGAATCACCCGCAACGCCAGCCACCGAAATCCGCCTCGCCACGGCCCGCGCAGGCGCGGTTGCGTCCCAACCAAGCGCCGCCGGAAATTCCACCCTGCGCAAGTTCACACCCATCGAGCTGCAGATGACCGCCGCCCCGGTCGAAGACGGCGCGGACCAGCCGTTCACATTGGAAATCACATCTCGTGACGGCGGCCGGAGATTCGAAAAACCCGCGGATAACATCCTCCGGCTGCTGGAAGCACATCATGGCCGGCTCCCATCCGGCATGTCCGTGCGCATCATCACCAGCGACAACGCCGCTCACGGCACACCCATCCGCGGCGAAGCGAACCAGTTCACGGCCGCGGCCGCGGTGCTTGCCAGCGCGGCCATCACCGGAACCGAGCCGGACGCCATCATCATCGGAAACATCCTTCCCAATGGCGGATTCACCACAGGCGCGGGGTTCTGGTATCAATTGCAGGCACTCGATCCGGAGGACCGCCGCCGCGTGATCCTGCCGGTCACAGCTGCGGCGTGGTTGAAATCCATGCTCGCCATGGAATCGCCCGGGTTTTTCCTGAATCACGAAATCTGTGTCGCGGCGGATTTCAAACAGCTGCTCGAACGCAGCGCAAAATCGCCCGAAGGCGCCATGGCACAGGCCACCGCGGCCTTCCGCGAAGTCCGGCATCGCGCAGGCAATCAGGACATCCGGACCTATCTCGACAACCGCTTCGTGCGCCAGCGGCTTGAGGATATCTCCAAAGCCGCGCCATTCCATGCCTCCGCGGCGATGCTGTTCCTGCAGGCTTCCGGAAACCGCCCGGTCGAGGTGGACCGCCGGGTGCTGGCCGCCGAATTGCGGCTCGCCATCGAACCGATGTCATGGATCCCGGATGTGATCAACATCATCCCGGGAGGCGAGGATGTCGGAAAATACGTCACAAGCCACGATCAGGCGCGCGCCGCAGTGGAACGCATGGCGCCTTACACGGCCCGCACCGATCTGGATCTGCTGGAAAAAGCACGCGCCACAACAGCGGCCTTGCGCGCCTTCCAACGCTCTGCCGACAGCCGCAACGTGGATCTCAAGGTGTGGACGGAAACCCTGAAAAACCACACGGATTTCATCCGGATGCGTCAGGAGGTTTCCGCCGCTCTGGAATGTGAATCCTCCGGCAGAACCCCTTGATCGCCTGCCGCACCGGCGGACAGATGCTCCAGCACCCGCCCCGCCGCCGCCAAACCGAAGGCAGCGGTCACATGCGTCACACTGCCCAGCCCTGCATCACAGCCCAGCCTTGGCCCGCCGGCGTATCCCGGCCGCTCGTCCGTCACGCCGCCGTCACACCGCAGGAACACCTGCGCCTCATCGGAAAACACCGCGTCAATGCCAAGCGGATCAGGCCTGCGCCCCAGCGGGGATTTGGGAAATCCATGATCCCGCCGCAACACCCGCCGCAGCTGCTGCAACAACGGATCCCTGCCGCTCCACGCCAGATCCGCCACACGGATGCGCGTGGCATCCCGCCGGCCGCCCGCCCCGCCGCATGTCACCACAAAAATCCCGCGGCGCCGGCACTCGGCCAACAACACGGCCTTGTGGCGCGTGGTGTCGATCGCATCAATCACCGCGTCAAACCCCACAGCAAGGATTTCCCCGGCCGTCTGCGCCGTGAAAAAACCGGATACCTCGGCCACCCGCACGCCGGGATGGATGGCGCGCACCCGCTCGGCCATGACCTCGGTCTTGCGCCGGCCGATCTGGCCGTCCATCGCATGCAGCTGGCGGTTCACATTGGTCACGCAGATCTCATCCAGATCCACCAGCGTAAGCCGGCCGATGCCGGAGCGCGCCAACGACTCCACCGCCCACGAGCCCACTCCGCCCACACCAACCACCGCGACGCTTGCTGTTAGAAAACGGTCGAGCGCGTCCCGGCCATACAACCTGGCGATGCCGCCGAAACGATCGGATGCGGATTCATTCACGCGCGCAAGATGCACCGTCTCCACCGCGAGTCACGCGGGAACCGCCGCCTTTTTCACATCGTCACGGCGGCCGGTGCGTGTTATCCCGCGGCATGATCCGCCGCCGGTTCCTCGCTCTGGCCGCCTGCGCCACCGCCGCCCGCGGCGCCACAACCGCCGACGCACCGCTTGTTTCCTTCGGGCTGCTCACCGATGTGCAGTATGCGGATGCGGACCCGCAGGGGGACCGCCATTACCGGGAGTCGCTCCCGAAGCTGAAAGCCGCGGCGCGGGATCTGGCCGGGGAAAATCTCCCGTTCAGCCTGCATCTGGGCGATGTGATCGACCGCGGGTTTTCCTCGTTCGGAACCGTCCTGCCACTGTTCGCCGGACTCGGCCATCCGGTGCGCCACCTCACGGGCAATCACGACTACAGCGTGGCGGATAGGGAGAAAGCCGGGGTGCCCGCGGTCCTCGGCATGCCGGCGGACTACTATCTTTTTCGTAGTCATGGCGTGCGCTTCGTGATGCTGGACACCAATGATGTCTCGCTCCACAAGCATCCGCAGGGGGGCGCCGGACAGCTGGCCGCGGCGGCCATGATGGAACGTCTCGCCGGAGCGGAACATGCCGTGCCGTGGAACGGCGGCGTGTCTCCCGCCCAGCTCGACTGGCTGGATGGAGAGCTGGCCGCGGCGGACGCTGCGGGCGAGCCGGTCATCATCTGCAGCCACCACCCGCTGCTGCCCGAGACAGGCCACCAGGCATGGAACAACCACGCCGTCCTCGAGGTCATCGGCCGCCACCAAAGCCCGCGCGCCTGCTTCAGCGGCCACAACCACGCGGGCGCGGAAACGATCTCCAACGGCGTGCCGTTCATCACGTTCAAGTCGCTGCTGCACCAGCCGCAGGTGACGGCGTATGCGGTGGTGCGCCTGTTCAGGGAGCGGCTTGTCATCGAGGGCCGCGGCCGGGAAACACCCCGGGAAATCGCCCTCCGCACCACCTGACGGGTCGTCAGAGCCCGGCCAGCCCGAGGCAGGCGTGGATCTTGTAATCGATGATTTTTCCGGATTCGTGCTGCTCATCGAGCCACCCGCGCAGCATCGCAAGCGGCACCACATGCACACGGATGTCCTCGGCGCCCACACCGCCGCCAGCGCCTTCACGCGTCAGCTCCGTGGCGTGAAACAGGTGGATCATCTCGGATGTCATGCCCGCCGAGACCGGGGTTTCCATCAGCTGGGTGATCCTGCCGGCGCGGTAGCCGGTTTCCTCCAGCAACTCGCGCGCCGCGGTGTCCGCCGCGGATTCGCCACGATGCTCCTCCTCGTCACCCATGATGCCCGCCGGCAGCTCGATCACCCGCGCCTGCAGAGGAATGCGGAACTGCTCCACAAGCACGATCTCGCCCGCAGCCGTGGTGGCGAGAATGCCGACACTCGATTCCGAATGCGGACGGCGCACGAAATCCCAGTGGCCGATGCGCTCGAGACGCAGCCAGCGGGTTTCAAACAGGATCTCGGATTCAACCATCGGCGGCACGCGGGAGGAAACACTGGCACGGCGCGCGGACAAGCGGTAATCCTGACACGCGCCGATGCCCCGTCACGATTTCCAGATTTCCCCGGTGTTCAAGCATCATGTGGTCTTCACACGCAATGCCTTCGCTCCGGAAAATCCGGAACTCCCCCGGATCCTGCATGAAGGCGGCGGCAGGCGCGCACTGGTGCTGCTCGAACAATCGGTGGCCGCCGCATGGCCGGGACTGGATGCGGAAATCACCCGCTGCTTTGCCGGCACCGATGTGAAGCTCGCGGCAATCCATGTCATGCCGGGCGGTGAATCCGCCAAAAACGACGACACGGCGGTGCGCGCGGTCTGGTCGCTCATCCACACCTCGCGCATCGACCGCCACTCATATGTGATTGCCATCGGTGGCGGCGCGTTTCTCGATGTCGCCGGGTTCGCCGCGGCCACCGCGCACCGTGGTGTGCGCCTGCTGCGCTTCCCCACCACCACCCTGTCCCAAAGCGACAGCGGCGTGGGCGTGAAGTCGGCCATCAATGCCTTCGGCCGGAAAAACTGGATCGGCGCCTTCGCCGTGCCCTTTGCCGTCATCAATGATTTCCGCTTCCTGCAAAGCCAGGACCCGGAAACCCGCCGTTCCGGATTGATCGAGTCCATCAAGGTGGCACTGGTCAAGGACCGCGCGTTTTTCGAGTGGATCGAATCGAATCTCGACGCCCTCGCCACACTCGATCCAACCGCCATCGAAGCCTGCGTCGAGCGCTCGGCGCTGCTTCACCTCCACCACATCGCGCTCGGCGGAGACCCGTTCGAATCCGGATCCGGCCGCCCGCTCGACTTCGGCCACTGGTCGGCCCACAAGCTGGAGGCGATGACATCCTGCGATGTGCCGCATGACCGCGCGGTCTCGGCGGGCGTGGCGCTCGACACGTTGTATTCGGCCCGCAGCGGACGGATGCCCGATCCGTTCGCCCGGCAGGTTCTCGCCGTGCTGGAGGGTCTGGGGCTGATGGTTTGGCACCCGGCCATGGATTGGCGGGATGAAAACGGCCGCCGCAGGATTCTCGACGGTCTGGATGAGTTCCGCGAACACCTGGGCGGCCGGCTCACCCTGATGATGCTGCAGGAACCCGGAGTGGGCACCGAGGTCCACCAAATCGATGAAACCCTGCTCGGCGAGTGCCTTGATGAACTGCGCGGGCTGGGGCTGACCCAGTGCGGGTGATGCCCACAGATCCCCCGCCTCATGGCTGCGGGCCACACCTTTTTTCATGCCCCCCCGCCATGCCGGCGTTCGCGGCACCCGGCTCAAGTGGAACCCCCTTTGCCGCCGACGGATCGGGAATCCACGCAAACAGGCGGCACGGCGGTCTTTTTCATTGCCAAGCCGGAGTGGCTTTCTAGCATCCAGCCCATGATTCTCCGCCATTTGATGGCCGCGCTCATCGCCCTGCTCGCCTTGACGGCCACGTCCTGCTGCTGCTTGTTTTAAAAAATTCCCTCTCCATACCACCCACGCCGCTTCCATGAAAAAACTCGTCCTGCTTCTGCCACTGGCCGCGATTTCCCTCGGTCTTTCCTCCTGCTGCTCGATGTCCGGCCTTGATGCCCAATCCGCCGGATACCGCACGGAAACCAAACAGGTCAAATCCTGCGGCTATGACATCGTCACCGAGGAGGTTTTCGTCCCCGGTGACGGCAAGGGCGGCATGATCCAGACGATCGAGAAAAAAGTGCCCCGTTGCAAAAAAACCGTGAGCAAGAAGGTCAGGGTATCCTGCGGTTCCTGCGCCCGATTCTACTGCCCGAAAAATGACTGCTGCGGCACCACTTCGGAGGCCACCCTCAAGATGGCCACCGCCCAAGGCAGCACCGGCAGCCCGCACATCGGCCTGATCCCCACGATGAGACCGCTTGCTCCCTGAGCCGGCCATCCAATCCGATTCCCCAACAGCGCGGCGGAGCTTGTCTCCCCCGCGCTTTTTCATGCCCACGCCGCTTTGTGATCTTGCCTCTCATTTCGATCATGCGATGATTTTTCATCCCGAACCTCATGAACCACCCTTTCCGCAAGCACCACCTGGCAGCAGTCCTGCTGTTGCTCCTCACCATCAGCGTGGTGTTTTTCCTTTCCGGAAAAGAACCCCCGACCTCCGGGTCCACTGCGGAATCCAACCCGGGAGATCCAGCCACCCCCACCTCCTCCTTCTCGCGTCCGGCCTCCATTCCCTCCACCATCAACCACCGCGCCAACCATCCGCCGGTGACGCTCCGGATGTCAGGTGGAACGGAACTGGTGCTGGCCATGGATGAGGCGCGCGTCCTCCATCCCGATGGCCGCGAGGATTTCATCATCCTTGACCCGCCCGCCACCCCGGCCACCCTGCGCGACCGCCTCGCCGCGGCCAAGGCCGACCCCGTGGCGTATGCGCCAGGAGTCGGGAGGTCCCCCGCCACACGCCAGGTCATCACCCGCGATCTCAGCCTTCATCCCGGCGATGCGGCCGTGGGCCCGCTGCTCAAGGCCCATAGCTTGAAAATCAAGGAACGCCCGGATTACGCGCCGGGCTGGTTGATCGTATCCGCCGCGGATCCATTGGCAGCTCTCGCCGCCGTGCAGTCGGTGCGCCACACCCAAGGCGTGCTCGAAGCGGATGTGCTCATCGCACGCCAACGCATCAAGCGGGCCCTGCCGAATGATCCGCTCATCTCCCAACAATGGCACTTGTTCAATACCAACACCACGCGCACCCACGCCAATGTGGAGCCCGTCTGGAATTTCCCCAACGCCACCGGCATCCGTGGCACCGGCATCCGCATCGGCGTGGTGGACGATGGCATCCAGCTCAATCACCCGGATTTCGCCGGAAACCTGGACACAACCAACGACCGCGATTTCATCCAAAGCGATGACGATCCATCGCCGATTCCAGCCGAAGAGGATTTCCACGGCACAGCCTGTGCCGGTGTGGCCGGCGCACGCGGCAACAACTCCACCGGCGTCAGCGGCGTCGCGCCGTTCGCCACATTGGTGGGCCTCAGGCTGATCTCCACCAACAGCATCAGCGACTCGCAGGAAGCCGCCGCGATGGGTTGGAAAAACGACATCATCCAGGTCAAATCAAACAGCTGGGGCCCCAACGATGATGGCAGCACCCTGATTTCCGAACGCCCCGGAAACCTGTTCCTCTCGGCCCTGGCCACCGCCACCTCCACCGGCCGCGGCGGCAAAGGCACCATCTTCGTCTGGGCCGGCGGCAATGGCGGCACCGGCGACAACTCGAACTACGACGGCTACGCCAATTCCATCCACACCATCGCCGTCTCGGCCTCGAATTCCGTGGGAACACGCTCCAGCTACAGCGAGCCCGGCGCCAACATCGTCGTCTGCGCGCCATCGGATGGAACCACCTCCCAACTCGCCATCACCACCACCGACCTCACCGGCACGAACGGCTACAACACCGCCAGCGGCACCGCGGGCGATTATGCCAATGACTTCGGCGGCACCTCCTCCGCCACTCCGGTCGTCTCCGGCACCGTCGCGCTGATGCTGGAGAAAAACCCGAACCTCGGCTGGCGCGACGTGCAGGAAATCCTGATCCGATCGGCACACAAGATCGCCCCGACCGACAGCGGCTGGACCACCAACTCGGCCGGCCTCCAGTTCAACCACCAGTTCGGCGCCGGATTGGTGGATGCCACCGCCGCCGTGAACCTCGCCACCTCCTGGACGAACCTCGCCCCCCAATCGGTGGTCACCTCCACCCAGTCCGGCCTCCCGGTCTCCATCCCGGACAGCAATGCCACCGGCATCACCCGCACGTTCAACATCACCGATAACCTGCGCGTCGAACACGCCACCGTCCGCCTCAGCGCCAGCCACAGCAACCACCGCCAGCTCGACATCACCCTCACCTCGCCATCAGGCATGGTCAGCCAACTCGCGGTGTTCGGCTCGGGAAAATCCGGCGAGGCGCTCACCAACTGGACTTTCTCGTCAATCCGCCACTGGGGCGAAAGCTCCACCGGCACATGGACGCTGAAAATCGCCGACCGCGCCAGCGGCACAACCGGATCGCTCACCGCGGCCGA
>JBIJBN010000137.1:0-5771 GCA_044345175.1 Luteolibacter sp. | reverse complement strand
CACCGGGGATGGGGCGGCTGGCGATTCATCGACGATTTTCTCGACGGTGACCTCGTATGATTTTCCTGCGATGGTGATGCGGAGGTGGTCCATGGGGATGCGTGTGTTAGCGGATGCGGTGTGAGGTGAGAACCGATTGGCGGCCAGCCCTTTCCCAGCTGGTGCTCATGGGTTTGATGGAGACGATGCGGACCTTGCGGTTTCCGGTGACGGCTGCGACGGCTGCGGCGATCACTGCGATGATTTCCGCGGGGATGGCAGCGTCGGCCGCGGGTGTGGGTGATTGTGGGGCGGGCGCGGCGGGCAGGGATGCGGGTGGGTCTGCTGCGGGAGAGGACTGTTGCGACGGGATTTTTTCCGGCATGGCCACCCGGACGAGCCATGCGGTGATGACACAGATGCCCCAGAGCAGGGCGAGTGAGATCATGACCATCAGCATGCCCGAGAGGTAGGGCAGCGCGTCCATGACCTGGTGCGGGTTTGCGGCGTCCTGGCTTGAGGCGAGCATGGTGGAGGCGGACATGTGATCTCAGAGCGGGATGTTGCCGTGTTTTTTCGGCGGGCGGGACTCGTGTTTGCCCATGATGCCGCGGAAGGCGAGGGCCAGGGTGCTGCGCGAGACCGCCGGGTCGATCACATCGGTGATCATGCCGTTGGAGGCGGCCTGATAAGGAGATGCGAATTTTTCCGAATACGCCTTGCGGAGTTCCTTTTCGAGCGCCTCGGGATCCTCGGCCTCCTCGAGTTCCTTTTTGTAGAGCACCTTCATGGCGCCCTGTGCGCCCATCACCGCGATTTCGGCAGTGGGCCAGGCGAAGACGAAGTCGGCCCCCATGTCGCTGGAGCACATGGCGAGGTAGGCGCCGCCGTAGGCCTTGCGGCAGATGAGGGTGATTTTGGGAACGGTGCCGGATGCCCAGGCGAAGAGCATTTTGGCGCCGTGGCGGATGATGCCGCCGCGTTCCTGGGCAAGGCCGGGCATGAAGCCCGGCACATCGACCAGCGAGAGCACCGGAATCGAGTAGATGTTGCAGACGCGGATGAAGCGGGCGGCCTTGTCGGAGGAATCGATGTCGATGCATCCCGCCTTGACCATCGGTTGGTTGGCGATGATGCCGATGACAAGGTTTTCGAGTTTGGCGAAGCCGGTGAGCATGTTGGGTGCGTAGTCCGGCATGATTTCGAACCACGAACCGGGGTCGACGAGGCGGTCGATGACCTGCTGCATGTCCAGCGGGGCCTTGGGATCGGCTGGGATGATTTCGTTCATGCCCGGGTCCTCGGCCAGCGGGATCTCGTTGTTCATGCGGTGTGGCGGATCGCCGAGGTTGTTGGACGGCAGGTAGTCCAGCAGTTTCTTCGACAACTCCATGGCGTGTTCATCGTCCTCGGCGATGAGGTGGATGTTGCCGGAGACGGTGGCGTGGGCTTCGGCGGAGGCGAACTGGTCGAGAGAGGCCGACTGGCCGGTGGCGGCCTTGATGACGTCCGGCCCGCAGATGAACATGTTGGAATTGCGGCGCGTCATGATGATGAAGTCGGTGAGGGCCGGCGAGTAGGCGGCGCCACCGGCGCAGGGGCCGGCGATGATCGAGATCTGCGGGATCACGCCGGATGCGAGCACGTTGCGGAAGAAGATCTGGCCGTAGCCGGAGAGGGCCTCGATGCCCTCCTGGATGCGTGCGCCGCCGGAATCGTTGATGCCGACCACCGGGATGCCCGCCTTGACGGCGAAGTCGAGGAGGTCGCAGATTTTTTTCGCGTGGATTGCTCCGACCGCGCCGCCGCCGACGGTGAAGTCCTGGGCGAAGGCGGCGACGGGGCGACCATCGACATAGCCGGTGGCGCAGACGACGCCGTCGCCGGGCATCTTGCGTTTTTCGAGTCCGAAGTTCGAGCACGAGTGGTGGGCATGCATGCCGAATTCGATGAAGTTGCCGCCGTCGAAGAATGCGGTGAGGCGTTCGCGTGCGGAGAGCAGTCCTTTTTCGTGGCGTTTCTCGATGCGGTCCGCGCCGCCGCCGACGAGCGCCTCCTCGCGGCGCAGCCTGAGGCTCTCAAGAAGTGATGGGTCGATGGCCATGGTGTTGGATCAAACGATGTTTTGGGAGTGGGCGGGCTGGCAGAACTCGGTGAGCACGCCGAAGGTGGATTTGGGGTGGAGGAAGGCGACGAGCTTGTCCGCGGCTCCTTCGAAGGGGACCTCGTGGATCAGGCGTGCGCCGGCATCCCGTGCGTGGGCGAGCTGGCCATGGATGTCGTCCGTGGCGAAGGCGATGTGGTGGATGCCGCCGGATGGGTTTTTTTCGAGGAATTTGGCGATCGGGCTATCCGGGGATGTGGGTTCGAGCAACTCGATGTGCACGCCGCCCGCGTTGAAGAATGCGGTTCGGACTTTCTGGGATTCGACTTCCTCGCGGCCCCCACATTGCAGGCCGAGGACGTTTTCGTAATAGGGGATGGTCTCCTCGAGGGAGTTTACGGCGATGCCGAGGTGGTCGATTTGGGTGATCATCGTGTTGGGGTGCTTGCGCGTTGGAGGGATGATTGCAGGTATCACGGTGCTGGCCCCGCAGGAAGTCGCTAAGGCTGTGCGTATTTTACCCATCTGCCGGGCTGATAGTGACGATGCAGTCTCCGTGGTCCGGGAGATTGCGTCAAGAAGATGGCAAATCACGCGTGCCATCCGGTGTTTTTCACGTGTGCGGACCTTCGTTTTGCGCGTCATCGTGCCATGGCAGGCCGCTGTCGGCATTCTGTTGGAGGCGTGCGATGACCTGGGCACCGAGCAGCAGGATGAGCGCGGCGGCCTCCATGGTGAGCAGGATGATGACGATGGTGGTCATGGATCCGTAGATCAGGTTCACGGCCGCGATGCGGGTGTAATAGGATACCAGCAGGTGGCGTGTGATTTCCCACAGCACGGTGGCGGTGAAGCCTCCTGCGAGCGCCCTTCCGAAAGAGACCCGCGCCACGGGCATGATCTTGTAGAGCAGGGTGAAGAGCAGCACCAGTCCGAGGACCCCGGTGAGATAAGCCAGGGTGCCGATGTGCGAATCCACCATGGCGCGTGCGGCCGGAAAATGTCCGGGAAGCCCGGAGCTGGAGTCGATGAGCGCGTTGGCCGCGGTGATGAGAATGAGTCCCGCGGCGACGATCAGGATGAACAGATAGGGGATCAGGACGGACACCCAGAACCTGCGTTTCAGTCCCGGAAGCGGACGGTGGAAGATGATGGCGAAGGCGTCCTCCAGCACGCGGAAGGCCTTGGAGCTGAAAAACAGCAGGGTGGCGATGCCGATGCCGCCCACCAGGCCGCGGTTTGCGAGGAAGCCCCCGAGCACCTCCCCGAGAGCCGGCGCGAGGCCCGGAGCGATGAGCATCATCTCCGCGGTGAGGGTTTCCATCAGCAACTGGCGGTCGAACATGCGGGAAAAAGCCGCCACCAGAACCGCGCAGAGCGGGATGAGCGAGAGCATCATGTTGAAGGCCAGCGCTCCGGTGAGCAGCATGCCGTGGTTGCGGAGGAAAAAATCCCGCAGCACGTGGATACCGAAACGGAGCAGTCGCGGCATGACAAATCCCATCGTGACGTCACGGTGCGGCGCGGGGTGCGCCACTGCAACATGAAAGACCGGATCAGAGTGCCGAAGGATTCCGCAGGATTTCCGAGACCCTTTGGAGCAGGACGCCCGCGCCGCCCCCATCCACCACCCGGTGGTCGAAGGTGAGGAACAATTCAGCGACCGTGGCCGGCAGGAACACCTCCGCCTCATCGCTCCAGACGGGCTTTTTGACCCCCGCGCCGATGCCGAGGATGAGTGTTTCGTTGGGCAGGGGGATCGGCGTGCCGATGGTCAGGCCGAAGGTGCCGAAATTCGTCACCGTGGCGATGCCTCCGCGGCAGTCGTCCTCGGAAAGCCTGCGGCGGCGCGCGCGATTCACCAGGTCGTCGTATTCCGCAATCAGATCGCGCAGCGGTTTCTGGTCCACCTTGCGGACGACCGGGACCAGCACGCCGTCATCGATCTGGACGGCCACGCCGATGTCGAAGGCGCGTGGGTGGACCACCTTGTCGCCGATGAGGTAGCCGGCGGTGGTCGGGTTTTCGGCGAGGGCGAGTGCCAGCGCGCGCAGCATGTAGAGCGTGAGTCCGGGTTTCGGATCGTGATCGCGGCGGTGTTCGAGCACCCGGTCTAACAAAACCGGCAGGCCGACGGTGGCGAGCGGGCGTGTCCAGCTGCGGCGCATCGCATCGGCGACGGCGAGGCGCATTGGCGAGGCCTGGGTGCTGGGCCAGGCCTCGAGGTAGTCGAGGAAGCGTTCCAGGTCCTCCACCGTGACGCGGCCGCCGGCGCCGGTTCCTGCGACCGCCGAGATATCCGCCTCGCGCAGTCCCAGGTCGTCCATGCGCGCGCGCATGCGAGGCGAGATGTAGTGGGCGCCGAGGGTTCCGGTGGGCACGGGCAGGCCCTTGACGCTGGGGACCACGGCGGGGGTTTCCTCGTAGGCTTCGTCATCCAGCGCGAAGTGCAGGTTGGCCTCGTTGCGGGCCGGGTCCGCGGTCTGGTTGGCGACGTTGCGGCGTGCATCGACCGACTCGAGGGTATCCACCCCGGTGCGGGCGACCTCCTCGTCGGTGACGTCGAGTGTGCCGAGCAGTGATCCCACCGGATATGAGACGCCCTCTTTGGCGCGGATTTCGGCGACCACGCCGTTGCACAGGGTGGTCACACCCATCACCGCCTTGTTGGTCTCCACCTCGATGATTTCCTGGTCGGTGCGGACGGTGTCGCCTGCCGCGACGCCAAGCCGGATGACGATCGCTTCGGCGATGGACTCGCCGAGCTGGGGCATGAGGATCGGGACGGTGGGCATTTTGGGTGGATGCTGGGATTCGTTGGAACCGGAGTGCGGAAATCAGAAGGCAAGCAACCTGCGCAGGGCCTGGCAGATTGATTCGGGCGTCGGCCGGTGGGCGGCCCACAGCCTCGGGTGGTAGGGGACCGGGGTGTCGCGGGCGTTGAGGCGTTGCGGCGGGGCATCCAAGAGGTGGAACCCTTCCTCGCACACGCGCGAGACCAGTTCGGCGGTGACACCGCCCCACGGGAATGCCTCTCCGACGGCCAGCAGGCGGCCGGTGCGAGCGACCGAGGCGAGCACGGTGTCGACATCGAGCGGTTTGACCGACCTGAGGTCCACCACTTCGATTTCCCAGCCGTCCTGATGAAGGCGGTCTGCGGCGCGCACCGCTTCGTGGACCATGGCCGAGTAGGCGGCCACCGTGGCGTGTTTTCCGGGGCGGACGATGCGTGCCTGGCCGATCGGCAGGTGGTCGCCGCTGATGGATTTGGCCTTGAGCCAGCGGTAGAGGAACTTGTGTTCGCAGAAGATGACCGGGTCGTCGAGAGCCACGGCGTCGATGAGCATGTGATAGGCGTCGCTGACCGATGCCGGCGTGAGGACGATCAAGCCCGGGTAGTGGGCGTAGATGGCCTCCATGCTCTGGCTGTGGAAGGGTCCGGAGCCTGCGGTGCCGCCGGAGGGAAGCCGTACCGTGATGGGGATCGGCACGCCGGTGCGGTAATAGTGGGTGGCGGCCTGGTTGACGATCTGGTTGAAAGCGATTGACGAGAAATCCGCGAACTGCATTTCGACGATCGGGCGCATTCCCTCGATGGCCGCGCCCACGGCCAGCCCGATCATCGCGTCTTCGGAGATCGGGCTGTCGACCACCCTGTCCGGAAACATGTCTGCGAGACCTTTGGTGG
>JBIJBN010000101.1:0-6722 GCA_044345175.1 Luteolibacter sp. | reverse complement strand
TCTGCGCGTTGGTGTGGTTGAGGTGCAGCGAAAGCATCGCATCGCCCACCAGCTGCGCCTGATCGCGGCCATAGTTGGGCATCTGCGCCGGACTCATCGACTGGCACGCGGCGGTGTGGTGCAGCGCCGTCCATGGAATCGCAAACGAGGATTCGAGCGATGAGAGCGACGGCGTGCCGGAGACCGGCGCCAGGCTGCGCAACACTCCGTAGTTCAGCTGGCTTTTTTTCCAATAGGACGTTTTGTCCGAACCCACTGGCGGCGGCCTGAAGGAGCCCGCCGCGGGTGCGGATGCCACCACGGTGAGAATCGAGAGCCTCTCGATTTGCGTGTTGGAGGTGGATTTCGGCAGACCCGCCTTGGAAATCGACGACACGACGGATGTGCCGGCGGGGCATGAGAGCGCGCGGCCGGTGATGGATGGGGCCACATTGAGACTCGAGTTGTATGGCGCATAGACATTGGCGGCGCCATTCTGGTTGGTCGCGTTGTCCCAGCCCTGGTTCATCGGCCACGGGTTGGTCATCGTGCCGTTGATGATGCGCTTCACCTTGACGCCGGAACTCAATGTCTCGTCGATCGTGGCACTGGCCGGCGTGATGGCGGTGATGGTGACCGGGCCGATCACCCACCAGTCGCCATTGCAGTATTGGCCGGTGGTCCGGTCCTCGTTCCATTTCCATGTGACACCGTGCTGGGAGACCGATGTGGCCGCATGCAGCGAGGCGGCAAGCAGCCAGGAGGCCGCGGCAAGCGGCAGGTGATTGCGTGAAACGCGGGGGCTGCGGCCGCCACTGGCGGACGCCGGGTGATGTTTGCGTGGGGGGTTCATGGTTTCATACGGGATGGATTTCACGGGTGAGTGCGGATCATGCGGCATGCGGGTGACGCCGCGGCTGGAGGAATCACCGGCCGGAAGCGCGCAAGCGGTTGCACCTCGGGCGCACACGATGCGCCACGCACGCCATCCGCCGCTTCCAGCGCCAGCACCAGATGGTTGATGGTGGTGGCAACCAGCGGGCGGCAGTGGCAAAACACCATGGCGAGCAGCGGGATGGCGCCGCTGTGCCGGATGCCGGTTAACAATATCAGCGGCCGCTGGCGGCGGAGCCACATCAGCAACAGGAGAGGAATCCATCCGGCGGCGGTTTCACGGACCGGTCGGATCCTGATGCGCGGCGAGACTAGGCGCCGCGCCTCGTCACAGGCGTCGGCGGAAAGATGCGCCTCGAAGACGGCCCGGGGAAAAGCACGCAGCAGGAACTCCATGTCGTTTTTCCAACAGCCCGCGCCCATCGGACACAACAGCGTGACACATCCCGCCCCACGGTTCCGCGGATGCCAGCGCGCGAGCTTCCGGCGCAGCGCGAGCACATGTTCCCTGCCCGAATGGAGCCCGGACGCATCGATCCGTTCCGGCAGCCGCCCGAGGCTCGCGAAAAACTCGCAGGAGCGCCCGCGCGCACCCTCGACCGCGCGCGCGGCGGCCTCTACCTTCGGCGCCATGTAGCCCATCTTGAATTGCGAGGCGAAGATTGAAACCAGCCGCAGTTTCGCAGGCATCACGCCGGTCACATCGCGCACGGTTCCGGTGGCTCCGGCCCGGTCGAGCACGCGCCTGATCCGGCGCGCATGCCGCGGAAACCGCTCCGCATACGGAACGTCCTGATAGAAAACCATTTTGAAATGCCGGCCTCCGCGGGCGAGCTCGCGAAGCGCCCGCAGACATGCGTTGCGTGTCATCTCGTGGTCCGCGCTGGTGCCCACACCCATCGGCATCCAGACCTCGTCCGCATCGGTCCGCTCCAACAGGCGCCGGATCATGGCGGAGCAATCCGCAATCTCCCGGTCGGCCGCCGAGTGGTTGATGAACGCGGCAATGCCGCGGCGGTTCGCCTCAAACCACGGGACCGTCCAGTTTCCCGGCTGATACCGCAGGGGCGCGTCGAGACCGTCGAGCACGCGGTGCGCGCCGCCGAGCAGCCGCATCGCCAGCTCCGATTCCGCGCGGCGCAACGCGGTCACGCGGTCGATGTTAAAAAAGTCCCGGCCGATCTTGTGATAGCTGGTGAAATTCGAGCGGCCCGCCACCGAGACCACGGTGAACTCGCTGCGCATGCGCTCCTGCCACATGGTGCCTCCGATGCTGAGGACGGCGTCGTCCATGTGCGGCTCGATCACCAGCACCGGCTTGCGCCCCTCCGGCCATTGCGCGGGAACCAGCTCGATCAGGCCGTGACCGTGGAACCTGCGCAGGTGTTTTTCCGCCTGGGCAAAGCGCCGCTGCAGCCCGTCCGTGGTCGCGTTCCCGTCGATCGCGTTCCACACGCGGATCTCCGCCGGGTCGAGCTCCATGCATGGACGTCTCGAGATCAGAAAATGCATCCTGTGTCCGCGCAGATGAAAGTGCGGCCGCTTGTGCGGAATTTCCGGAAAGTCGTGTTTCATGGCGTGTCAGGACCGCCGCCGGCATCCGGCGGCCGTGGATCTAGCGGAAAGGCGGCTCCGGCAGGCATCCGTCAGCATCCGAACCCGGAACCTCCCAGCCTGCCGACCACTCGCCGCGACGGCGGAACACCGCGGCCCAGACGTCGGTGCGGCCGTCCTGGCCACGGCCCTGCCGCTGCGGCGGGCGCAGCACCAGGCTGGCAAGCGCGCGCAGCGCGGCCGTTGCCGTGAGAATCCTGCGTCCCGCCATCGCGGCGGCCGGCCGCCAGTGCCGCATCATTACCGTGACCCGTCCCTTGAGCACCTTCACCAGCTTGTCCTCGCCCGATGGCTCGGAACCGCCGCCGTGATGGATGATTGTGGCATCCGGGGTGACCCACGGCCGCGCACCCAGCTTTCTCGCCCGCAGGCAGAGGTCGACCTCGTCACCATACATGAAGAACGCCGGATTGAAGCCTCCGAGCCTGTCCCACAGCGATTTTTCGATCATCAGGAAGCAGCCGACCACGATGCCGACCCGGCGCGGCCGGTCGAGCGCATCCCACATGTGGATCGCCTCCGGATTGAAGATCCTCGACCTCGGGAACATCCAGGTGAATCCGGCGGCCCTGCAGATGCTGCTCCACAAGGTCATGTCGTTCAAACACGAGGCGTTCACCGAACCATCGGGCAAAACCGCGCGGCCGACCCACACCAGGGCGTCCGGCATAGAGTCGGCGAAGTCGAGCAGCGCGTCCACCGCACCGTTCAGGACCACCGTGTCGGGATTGAGCAGCAGCAGGCGCCTGCCCGTGGCGTAGCGCGCCGCAGCGTTGTTGCCACCGGCAAACCCGAGGTTGCGTGTGCTTTCTATCAGCCTGACCTGCGGGAAACCTTGGCGGATCGCCTCCACCGATCCGTCGCGGGACATGTTGTCCACCACGATGATCTCGTGGCTGTGTCGCCGTGTTTGCTCCATCACCGAGCGGATGCATTCCATGATGTGATGCCGCGTGTTGAATGATATGATGAGAACCGACACATCCGGCCGCGTTTCCGGGGCCTCCGGTTTCGCGCGCGCGCGCCACCGCTGCCGGAGCGGACGAACGGGGGAGGGCGTCTCTTCCGTGCCGATCCGCAGCGGCCGCGGGCGCTGGCTCTTGACCAGCACGCGTGTGGCGGAGGCGGCGCGGCGCACGGCGGAGCACCCTCCTTTGAGGACCGACTCGAGCCGAGCGGATGAAAACGAACGCCGCACCGTGGTCCTCGGACAAAGCCACTGCCCGGGGACGCATTGCCCGCCGTCACTGGTGAACACAGCGCGGTATCCCGCCCGCCGCAAGGCAGCCAGCACCCTGCGGTCGTAGGCGCCAAAGGGACATGCCGCCAGATCCACCGTGCCACCGCAAACCCTCTCAAGCTCCGACCTGCTGTCCGCCACCTCGTGCCACAACTCCTCATCGCCAAGCCATCGCCAGACACGGTGGTCCACTCCGTGGCTGCCGATCGTCATGCCCGCGGCGGCCAGTTCACGGATCCGCGCCTCGTCCAGGAACGATGGCAGGCCGATCCTGCCGGAACAAATGAAGAACGTCGCGCGCAGCCCGCGGTCGAGAAGCGCGGGAAGCGCGATTTCACAATCCGAAGCATTGCCATCGTCAAATGTGAGCGACACGTCCGCACGCCCTTTGGCAAGATCCAGAACCTCCTCGAATCGCGCGATGTCCAGCCAGCATTCCCGCTCATCCGGGCCGATGTCGCGATGCACCGGACCCACGCCATGGAAATTCAGAACGATCATGATATCTGCCTCTCTTTCAAAAACCGGGCACGCGTCCCGGCGGGTCAAAGCGGCACCGCCAGCGCGGCCGCACCGTGACATGCCCATGCCCGCGGCGCGACGCGCCTGCCGCGCAGCAACTCGCCCAACGTCACCAGTGCCAAGCCGCTTCCCCGCGCGCGCACAATCAGCTCCTCGGTCACCCGCAGGACGAAATCATGACGATTGGGCCGGCCGGCATCCGCCAACCGGTCGAAGTCGTGCAGCAGAACCACTCCTCCGCCCGCGCGGATCACCGCATCCGCCACTTCGCCGGGATCCGGCTGTCTTCCGCACCGGACATCGCCCGAATCATGCGTCCACCAGACCGGCCTGACACCGCGCATCACCAGCGCCAGCCATGTGAACAGGGTGATCTTGCCGTAGGGCGGGCGGAAGAACAGATCGCCCGCAAGCCAGCGGGACAGGCTATCGAATCCCTCGGCGGCATCGCCGAGGGACCTCCATGGCATGACCTTCCATGCGTGAAGGTGGCGGAAACCATGGCAGGCAACTTCGTGACCCTCCGCCTTCATGGCATCCATCAAGGCCGGCCTCTGCAGCGCTTTTTCACCAAGTGTGAAGAAAGTCGCCCTCACGCGGTGGCGGCAAAGCAGCGACAACAGGCGGGGTGACAAGACGCCCCCCGGGCCGTCGTCATAGGTCAGCACCACGGCGCGCGCGCGCCTGCAGCGCTCCGCCAGCAGGATCCGAGAGATTCTTCCACAAAGGTGGGGAATCACGAAAACCAGCACGAATACGGGAACCGAAACCAATGCCATGGTGATCATGGTTTTGCACAGGATGGGTGGAAGCCGCCCCGGATGGCGGAGGTCGCGCGGCCGCGTCCCGCCGCACGCCGCAGCGGAAACATGCGCCGCATCTGCTCACGGCGGATGTGATCGACCAGCACGCGCGGAATCACCCGCGGGCGCCTTACCAACATGGCGGTCATGTATCCGGTCCACCAGGCCGCCGCGCCGATCACAAACGGTGCGTCACCGAGCCGCCCCAGACATTTGAGCGTCTCGAAAAGCGGATGATAACCGGCCGCGTGGTCGCGCACGCCCATCTGCCACTTGCGCCGCACCGCGCCGCCTTGGGAGATGTTGCGCGGCTTGAGGTGGTCCACCACCAGATCGGTGCACAGGCGGGTCTCGTATCCCCGCATGCGGGCCATCGCACAGGTCATCCCGTCCCAGCCGCCTTCAGGAATCGGAATCAATCCGCCGATACTCTCAAAGCACTCGCGGCGGAAAAACTGGACCGCGCCCGGCACGTCCCGCAAGTTCCGCGGAATGCGGCCGCGCGGCATGCCGGGATCGATCACCACGCCGCCTGCAAGCCCGAGCGCGGGGTCCGCCTCGAAGCATGAGATCAGCCGTTCGAAGTAGTCCGCCTGGAACCTGACATCCGCATCCAGCAGCCCGATGTAGCGGTAATCGCCGCAAACTAGATGGCCGATGCCGCGGAGCATGTTGTGAACCACCGCCGCGAAACACCTTCCCGGCCGGGCGTCGAGCCGCAACAGGCGGATCCACGGGTGCCGCCGCGCGGCCATGGCCACCATCGTGTCGGTCGCATCGGTGGAACCGTCGCTCACCACCACCCACTCGCACGGCGGCACGGTCTGGGCGGTCACCGAGGCGATGGTGCGGCCGATCGTCGCCTCCTCATCGCGGACGGGAGTGACAATCACATATCTTTTTTCAGGATTCATGGCACGCATCCGCCGTGGATGAAGGTGTTCAGCGCCCGCAGCAGGCTGTCCTGCGCGTATGGCGGGATGGGGTCCTGCGGCGCCAGCCCGTCGAGGCGGTCGAGCGCGCCGACCAGCTCTCCGGAATCGTAGGCCACATGGATGGTCTTCATTCCATGCAGGCGTCTGGCGGTGTCCAGCTGGTGTTCGTTGCGCGTTTCACCGAGCGCTCCCTTGCGCGGCATGACCAGGATCGGTTTGGAATGACGCAGCGCGGAGAGGATTGTTCCCATCCCCGCATGGGCGACAACCACACTCGCCCCGGTGAGCACCCGGTGGAATTCCGCAGGCTCCAGCATCCGGGTGGAGGATATGAACCCGGGCCGCCAGCCGCCGTGGCCGATCTGGGCGAACACGTCGGCGCGCGCACGCTCCCGCGCCCACCGGTCCACCGCGCGGACCAGCCGGTCAAACGGCACATCACTGCCAACCGTGACGAAAATCATAACACACTGCCGAAGCATTGCGGCCCGCCGTCGCGGGCCAGATGCGGCCACTGGGTGAGCCAGAGGTCGGCGAAGGCGCCGGCCTTGCGGCCGGAAAGCGAGAGCTCGCCGGCATTGGCAATGCTGTCGATCCAGACGACGCGAGCGCCCATCAGTTTGCCGAGGCGCGCCGCGAAATACCCCGGGGCGGCACCGGTGCTCACCACCACGTCCGGCCGCAGCTCGATCAGGAGCCGCAACACGGCGGCGGCGGTGCGCAGCAGCCCGGTCT
>JBIJBN010000066.1:0-8211 GCA_044345175.1 Luteolibacter sp. | reverse complement strand
TGGCGCAGGACGCGCCCCGGCGCCCCAATGTGATCATCGTGCTGACCGATGACCAAGGCTATGGAGACATGTCGTGCCACGGAAATCCCGACCTGCCGACGCCCAACATCGACAGCCTCGCGCGGGACGGTGTGCGCTTCAGCCGGTTTTTCGTCAGTCCGCTCTGCCAACCGACGCGCAGCTCGCTGATGACCGGACGCAACAAGGTGATCGGCCGGCGCATCGAGCCCGATGAACAGACGCTGCCGCAAATGTTCCGGCGCGGCGGCTACGCCACGGCCATATTCGGCAAGTGGCATCTGGGCGAATACCGGCCGTTCCGCCCGGTGGACAAGGGCTTCGACGAGCAGCTGCTGATCGGCGCCGGAGCCATCGGCCAGGTGGAGGACTACTGGGGCAACGACAATTTCGACACCTGGTTCAGAAACACCCGGGACGAGTGGGTGCGCACCAAGGGCTACTGCACGGACGTGCTTTTCGACCGGGCGGCGGATTGGATGAAAAGCCAGGCCGTGGCGAATAAGCCGTTCTTCTGCTATCTGGCGACCAATGCGCCGCACACCCCGCACAGCGCGCCCGAATCGTATCTGAAACCGTTTCTCGACCGCGGGCTGCCTCCCCGGCTGGCCACCTTCTATGCGATGATCGCCAACATCGATGACAACCTCGGCAAGCTGCGCCGGCGGCTCGGGGAGATGGGCGTGGAGCGCGACACCCTGTTGGTTTTCATGACTGACAACGGCTCGGTGATGGGCTCGCCCGACCCGGCCCAGGCCAGTCCCCACAACGCGGGCATGCGCGGCGCCAAAGGCTCGGTGTATGAGGGTGGCAGCCGCTCGGCCGTGTTCTTCGTCTGGCCGGGCACTCTGGAAAAGGGCCGGGAAATCGACCAGCTCACGATGCATTACGACATCCTGCCCACGATGTCCGAACTGTGCGGCATCCCGCTGCTCACGGGTCCGGGCGTCGCCACGTTGGACGGCCGCAGTTTCAAGGACGTGCTGATGGGCGCGCCACCGCGGCATCCCGTGCGCCACCACGTCATCTATCAGGGTTTCTGGCCGCCCGACAAGCCGCTCAGCCGCTATGAGAACACCTCGATCCGCTCCAACCATCACCGGCTGGCAAATGGCGGCGAGCTGTATGACCTGCGCACCGACCCGTCCGAGTCCGAAAACATCATCGCCAGCCATCCCGCGATCGCCGCGGATCTCAGGAAGGCATACGACGCATGGTGGGAGAAAAACTCCGGCGAGCTGCCTGATTTGCGTGTGGACAAGGCCTATCCGCTCGGCGCCACACCCGGCGAGACGTTCACGATGAACGCCTTGTTCTATTACGATTCCGCCATCCTGCCGGACGCGCGCAAGTGGTATGACTCGAAATTCTTCCAACAGGACGGGCTGCGCCGGATCCTCACCGACGAGGCATCGCCCAAACCGCGCCAGAAGCCGCTGATGGGACGCTGGAAGATCGATTTCCAGGCGGCCGGGGAGTATCGATTCGTTTTCCGCAAGGGACCCCGCGAGGCACCCGCCGCATTGACGGAAATCCGCCCGGGCAAGGCGCATGTCGCTCTTGGCGACGAGCGGACGCAGGCGGACATCACGCAGCCGGCGCGGGAATTCGGCCTCAACGTGAAGGTGGAGCGGCCCGGCATCCAGATGGTCGAGTGCTGGTTCGAAGGCCAGCGCGCCGATGGCAGTCCCTCGGGCGCGTATTTCGTGGACATCACGCGTCTCGATTAAGGCCGCCGGCGCACACGGGAGGAAACCCGCCATCCCGCCGCCGGGCCTGCCCGCGCGGCGCGATGTTTCAGACGAGCATGTTGCGTGTCTCGCCGGCAAGCGGAGGCTTGCCTGCGGACTCCGCCGCCCTGGTTGTTCCGGGCCGCTGTTGCCGCGGTTCCGGATGGACGGCGGCGTCCGAAATCCCGGGTCCGTGACTGCCGTCCGGCAGCACCAGCCATGGCTCGAGCACCACGCCGGTGTGTTCTTCATGCGGGTGCTGCCTGCGCCACCATAGCTGCTGCACGGCGCGCGCGGCGATGTCCTCGGCGCGGATGTCGATCGTGGCCGGAGTGGGCACCAGCGCCCGCAGGTATTCCCGCTCGTTGCTGCAGCCGATGATCTGCATGTCCTCGCACGGCTGCAGGCCGCTGCGGATCAACTGGCGGTATACCTCCGGCATGAAACAGTCGGATGAGACAAAAATCCCGTCCGCCACCGGAGAGGATTTCACCACATCGCCCAGCACGATGTCCAATGCCAGCAGGTTGGGTGAGCGCTGGCGTGTGAAAAACTGGTTGAGCGGCCGCACCTGCACGATTTCACCACCCAGTTGCTGGAAGCGCTGTGTGAAGGAATCCGTGCGGGTGCGGATCGGGCGGGTGTTGAGCAGGCCGACCACGGCGGCCGTGCGCGCGCCACGCGCATACAAGTAGTGTGCGGCGATCAGGCCGGTCGTTTCCTGGTTGATTCCGACCGAGTCGCCCCAGCCGAGGCCTGCGGCACAGGGCATCCAGACCACCGGGTTGAGACGCTCTCGCCACTCGGCCGGCCATGGCTCGGGCTCAGGCATGTGGCCGATGCCGATCCATCCCTGGCACGTCACTTCCGCCAGTGCGGCCGGAGGATCCTTGGGGTCCGGCAGATAGATGAATTCGGGCTTGGCGCCGCGCCGGCGGATTTCATCGGCCGCCTTGCTCACCGCCATCCAGAAAACCTTGGCGTGCTCGCTCATCTGGCTCTGGGAGCGGAAACCGACGATCAGGATCCCCACACGGTGGATCTTCCCAAGCTCCGATTTGCGCACCCCCCGCCGGCGGTTCAGCGGCGCAGGCTCGTAGCCGATGCGCTCCAGCACCTCCTTGACCCGCGCGCGGGTCGCCTCACTCACTCCGGGCCGGTTGTTGATGATGAACGAAAGGGCTGCCCGGCTGACACCCGCGATCCTTGCAGCCTCGGAGAAGCTCACGGGTTCGTTTTCACCGCTTTTCATCCGGAGGCAATGATCCGGCGGGGAGCTAAACTTTGCAAGTTGTTTTTCCACGTCTTCGCGCTGCGGGTGTCCCGGATGCGGCCGCAGTGTCTCCGGTTTCGAGCGGTGACGGGTGCCCGGAGGGCCGTTGCGGAGCCGTGGGGGATGGCATTTCCAAATCAACTTAATTCAAGAAAAACCAAAAAAAGCAGAACGATCTTGACCATGGATTTCATTTTGGAGTAAACGCGATATCAAACCTGTTTTTCCATCCAGTGAAGACCCTTAATGATAACAATTTGAAATCCCGCGCCCGTGTTTCCGCCGGGGATCATGGGGCGGGCGGAGTTCCCGATGGCCCGGCCGGGGCCCAACCGCTGGTCTTTGTGCTCGATCATGATCCATCGGTTTCAAGACGCCTGGCCCGCCTGCTTGCTGACCGGGGCTGGAAGGTGAAGGGTGTCACGGATGCGGACGGATTCCTCAAGGCCGGGCCGCCGCGGCTGCCGTCCTGCCTGGTGCTGGAAAACCAGCTGGCGAACGGTGCGAGCGGGATCGAGGTGCACGAGGAGATCGTGCGCCGCGGCTGGAACCTCCCCACGCTTTTCCTGACGGAACAGCGGGATGTGGATTTGGTTGTCCGCGCGATCCGGGGCGGCGCCGATGATTTCATCACCAAGCCGTTCGAGCCCGAGGAGATGGTCGCGGCGCTGGATTCCGCGCTGGAGCACGCGCGCAGGCTGCAGCGGGAGCATCTCGGGCTGATGGAGGCGCGCAACGCGGCGCAACAACTCACCGACCGCGAGCGCGAGGTCGTGCGACTGGTGTGCCGCGGATTGATCAACAAGGAGATCGCCGATTCGCTCGGTCTGGCGCTGGTCACGGTGAAGGTGCATCGCAGCCGCGCGATGAGGAAGCTGCGCGCCGGCAACGCGGCGGAACTGGCGCGCATAGCGGCCATCACCGGCATTCTCGACTGAGCGCGGGGCCCGCCCGCGCGATGATCCGTTTTTCCGGCGGGGGCGGCGGATGGCCATGTGCGTTTTTTGCTCGCGGAGTGGCGGCATGGCCGTTTGAATGCCGTTCATCATGAATGTCCCCGCATCATGAACTCCCCCCCTGTGGCATCCGGCGATCTTCCCACGGAGCGCGCGCTGGCGTGGATGGAACACACCTCTGCAAGGGTGCACGGGCTTTTTCTTGCGATGGTGTGCACCTCGGTGTTTTTCGTCACCGGCCCGTGGGCGGGATTTCACGGCTTGTTGCTGGGCATGTGCGGCCTGCTGGTGCTGGCCTTTCCGCCCACCGCGGTGTTGCCGCGCGCGTGGTGGCTGCTCGCCGGGGGATCGGTGCTTGCCGGATGCGCCGCGTTTCTTCCCGCCGCATGGTTCGGCATTCCGCAGTGGCGCCATGAATTGGACGCGCTGGGTGTGGAAACCGGAGGCGCGGTCGTCATCCAGGCGCGTCAGGCGTTGGAAATGCTCGTGATCCAGGCCCTTGCATTGCTGAGCGTCCTGTGGCTGGCCGGCCACCGGGCTTCGCCCGAGACGCTGAGGCGCTGTGTCCTGGCCTTCACGCTGGCCGTGGCCGCCTATGCGGTGTTCTCCCGGCTGGCGCGGGATTTTCCGTGGATGCCGAATTCCGATGACGACCGGCATTTCGGGTTTTTCCCCAACCGGAACCACAGCGCCACCTATCTGGCGATGGGGGCGCTCTGCGGATTCGGCACCATGCTGCAGTCGGGTCGTGACCGGCGGTTCATCGCGCTCGGTTGCGCCCTGGCCGCCACCGGCACCATCCTGTGGGCCATCGCCGCATGGTCGATCAGCCGTGCCGGCATTGTTCTAACCGCTTCCGGTCTGCTTGTCTGGTTGTCGCTTCTGGGCCGGCGGTATCTCGGCCGCCATGGACTATGGGCCGTCGCACTGATGCTGCTGGGCACGGCCGGGGGCTTCGTGCTGGGTGACAGCAAGGTCAAAGGGCGTCTTGCGGATACCGTGGAACAGGTCGGCAAAGCCATGGATTCCTCTGGCATGCCGCAGGCCAACGCTGGCAAGCTCCCGATGGACTCGCTGGCTCAAATCGATTTCCGCATCCCGGTTTTCGGCGACACTTTGGAAATGATCGGCGCTTTCCCATGGACCGGCGTTGGCGCCGGCCAGTTCCCCTATGTTTTTCCGCAGTATCGCAAGCGCACGATCACCGCCCAGGACGCGGATGCGTATCATCCGGAGAGCGATTGGCTGTGGCTGGCCGCGGAATGGGGCCTGCCCGCGGCACTGGCATGGCTGGTCCTGCTCGTTTTCGCCATCATGGCGTCCATCAGCGGCATTTTGTCAGGTCGCGACCGCGCCTTGCGTGCCGCCTGCCTGATTGCCGCGCTGATCGTGCCCTTGCACGGCTGCTTTGATGTGCCGGGCCACCGCATTTCGCTGGCCTGGGCCGCCGCCCTGCTTTTCAGTCTGTCGTTGCGTCCCCAATGCGGCGTCTCCGGCAACCGCCGCCGGGTGTCGCTCCTGCTGGCGCCGCCGATGCTGCTGGCGTCCGCTTGGCTTGTTCATGGCCAGTGGCTGGCGTCCCGCCCGCCCGCCACCACTGCCGCGGCCATCGCCATGGCCCGGGCGGCCGGGCTTTACCGCGAGGATCTCGCCCTGCGGAAAACCGCGGAGGAAAAGGGGCTTGAACACCAACCGGACCCGGCGGAGGACAAGCTCGAGCATGCCCTGCGGATCCTCGACGCCGCGAAATCCGCCGCCCCCCTCAACCGTGACCTGCGCCGCCACGAGGCGTTCTTCGCATTTCATTTCGACGACAAGTCCGACCGCATCGACCAGGCGCTTGCCATCGACCTGGCGCTTGATCCCACATGGGTGGCGGGACCGCTCCGGCAGGCGCAGACCTGGGCCGCGGTGGATCCATCCCGATGCCCGCCGCTGTTTTCCGAAGCCCTCAAGCGCGCCGAGGCCGTCGAGAGGATCAACCCGGAAAACCAATGGAACACACGGCAGGTCCGCGAGGTCATCGGCAATCTGAAACACTCATATCCGGATTTGAAATGACTTGCGGCACCCGCCCCGCAGCAAGCGGATGCGAAGGTTGATCCATATTGATTATCCTAAAGTATTACTTTTCATTGCGCGGAATCGACCTGTTTTCAAATTGAATCATGTTGACAAAGGTGTGTGTGTGAAGCTTCAATGCTCTTGTGCTGACATCGATTTTCCACCGACCCTGGTTGCTGGCGTGCGCCGCGATGCTCTTTGTGGCCACCGCGGTTCCGGCCGATGCCCGGCGCACCGGCGGTTCCACTATCATCATCATCACCCAGCCCAAGCCCGTGATCACCGCGTATTGACCAGCGAGATCCAATCCAATCCAATCCAGTCCCCCAACCGGCATGAAACCGAACTTTCCAACAATCCTGCTTGTTCTCCCGCTTGCGGCCGGATGGTCGTCCGCCGCCACGGTGATCGATTTCGAGTCCTACGGAGTGCCCGGCAGCGACGTCGCGGGACAGGGCGCTCCGCCGCTGCTGTGGACGATCAACGACGCGAATGACCAATACTCGCAGGTGGCCAATTCCAATGTCAATCCGACCGACACGTTCAACGTCAGCAAAGTCCTCAACCTGGGCGATGCCAGTGCGGTCGAGACGCCGCCGACAGGTCCCGATGTCACCTTGAGCTACCCGCTGGGCGGCAGCATCGGCGCGACCAGCCTGGTGTTTGATTTCGCGATCTCGGACAGCGTGAACGGCCCGTTTCCAAACCGCGACCGGTTCCTGGTCTCGTTCGGCAACGTGTTCTCGGTCTATTTCGTTCCGGTGGATGCCGATCCGGGCACTCCGGGCTATCAGAACCCGGTCAGTCCCGGCAGCTCTCTGGCGCAATGGAATCTGTTCTATCAGATCGGCGCCGCGCCGACCGTGCCGCTCAACCTCGGAGTGCTCGAGCTGTCCCAATACCGCTTCAACCTCGGGTTCTCTGAGAACGGGCTGGATCCCTCGAAGACGGATTTCCTGCTTTCGATCACCTCCGCGGTTCCAAACACCCTGTCGGATGGCGCCACCGGCATCGACCTGGATCCATCCGATGCGTATGGTTCACTGAACGTCGGCTGGTTGAAAATGGAGGGAAATGACTACGGGTCGAACTCCATCCTCATCGACAATATCATTTTCGTCCCTGAGCCATCCTCCGTGCTTCTCGCGGGCGTGGCGGGCCTGGGACTCGCGCTCCGCCGCCGCCGCGGCTGAGAACGCATCCCGCGCAGCCCCGCCTCCGGCCGGCGGCCGCACCGGCAGCCAACCGGCGCCGTCACGGGATGTCATGTATGGAACGCAGCCATCGCAGCCAGTGTCAGCAACCGCATCCTCAGCCCGCCTGTTGCTGGTCCACGCCTGCGGTTTGTTCCTGGTCATCGCGGCCCGGGCGCAACAATCCGTCGAGAGTGCTCCACCGCTTGAGGATCTTCTCCCGCCACCATCCCTCGCGCGGGAGCCTGAGATCCGGCCGGTGATCATTCCATACGCGGTTGAGCCGCTGCCTGCGGACACGCCGTCCGTTCTGCCCGGCACGCCGGATGACGAATTGCCGCCGCCATCGGGCCTTCCATTGCCCCCGCCATCCGATGCCGCACAGTGGGATGATATCGGGCAGCCACCGGATCCGGAGGCCGCCGCCAGTGATGGAGAGTCCGATGCGGAGCCCTGGCCCGCGTCCGGCGCGTCACGCATCGGAGGCACGCCGGAATGGTTTCTTGCCTCGGGTTTTGAAAACGGATTCGACATGATGCCCCTCAGGTCGATGCCCATGGGCTCCCTGCGCGACGGCCTTGGTCTCGGCGTGTTCCTCTCGGGCACCTATGATTCCAATCCGTCCCGCGGTTACGGCCTCGCGGAGGATACGGGGGAGGGGGATTTCTATCTGACGCTCGGCGGGTCGCTTTCCTATCAGTCGAAATTGTCCGTCGTGAATTACAGCGTGAATTATTCGGGCGGCTACAGCGAATACTTCAGCCAATCCGAACTGAGCCGCTACAACCAGAGCGCAGGCGCATCGGTTTCCTACACCTATGACCGCGGACCGTTCATGGCCACATTGACCGGCTCGATGGGTTTCGGCAGCGGCACGAACCGCTACTACGCCTCGCTGGTGGATGTCATTGACTTCAACCTCGCAATCGACAGCCGCTACCGCATCAGTTCCAAGACCTCGCTGCAGGCCAACCTGT
>JBIJBN010000065.1:0-8322 GCA_044345175.1 Luteolibacter sp. | reverse complement strand
TCCACTACGGTAGCCTGCGCGGCTGCTGGCCGACCCTCAGCGAGGTGGAGGGATGATATGACAGGCTGGCGCGCGTGCCCGCCGGATGTGGTGGCGATCACAGCCGCAGCGCGATCTGCTCGCCCGGCCCGTGGACGCCTTCGATCAGGATGCCTTCGACGTCCGCCGTTTTCGACGGGCCGGTGCACCAGATGATGTTCGGGCTGTCGCCAAAGGCCGCGATGGCATCGGAGATGGTGCGGTGGATTTCCTGGTTTTCCAGAACCGCCACGTGCACCCATGGTGAGAGCGCGGCGAGGCGGTGCGAGGTGCGGTCGTCATCGATGATCACCGTGCCGGACTCCGCAATCGCGCCGCTGGCGCGGGTGATGCCGAACCGGTAATCATCGTAGCGTGCGCGGTCGTAGGTGGTTTCCACGGTCAGGCCGGCGGCGGCGAGTTTGGCACCCACCGCATCCATCAGCGCCGGATCGCAGTATCCGTGGTGTTGGCCGGTGGCCTTGAGGAACTCCGCCAGTTCGTCCACCGAGGTCATTGCCTTGCCGTTCACTGCCGTGAAGTTCCTGCGGAAAACCTCCCACAGGTCCGTGCCCTCCAGCCGCGGCCGCGAGTGGGTGATGGACACATCGTAATCCGGCAGCGGTGTCTTGGACGCGAGCGCGGAGGTGGCGCTGCGGATTTTGGCGAAGATGCTTGAGCGGGAATCGGAAGTTTTCATGGGGCGTCAGCTTTCTTTTGTCACGGAGGGACGGAGGAAACGGGGATCACTGAGGAGGATGTGATGGATTGATTTGGAAACCGGGCAGGAGAATACGTCGCTTCCCCAGCGGCCAGGTTTTGAAATTCAAAAGAAGGGCGATGTCCAGACCGGTGATGTTGAGATAGCCGATCATTTGCGCGTCGTGGACGGGTGCGAAGGCATCAACGCATTTGGCATCCACAATGAGTGCTCGCTCCACTACAAGGTCGGGAACCATATGTCCTAGAATGCGTCCTTTGTAGGTAGCCTCGTATCTTGGCTGCTGCTCGAAGAAAATTCCGCGTTCCGCCAATTCAATACACAGCGCCCGTTCATAAGGTTTTTCGTCAAGGCCCGGTCTCATTTCCTTATGCACCGCAATGGCTGCGGCGATCACCTTGCCGGTCAGTTCATGATGGGGCAAATTCATGAATTTATCTCTGTGATCTCCATTTCCTCCGTCCCTCCGTGGTAAAAAACCTACTATTTTGATGCCGCTGCCAGCGCCTGGTCGAGGTCGGCGAGGACGTCGTCGATGTGTTCGATGCCGATGGAGAGGCGGATCAGTTCCGGCGGGATGCCTGCGGCGCGTTGTTGTGTCTCGTTGAGCTGCGAGTGGGTGGTGGTGGCCGGGTGGATGGCGAGTGATTTGGCATCGCCGACATTCGCGAGGTGTTTGAACATTTTGAGCGAGTCGATGAATTTTGCGCCGGCCTGCGCGCCGCCCTTGATGCCGAAGATGACCATTGAGCCGCCTTTTCCACGGAGGTATCTGCCATTGAGTGCGTTTTGCGGGTCGCCGGGCAGGCTCGGGTGGCGCACCCATTCCACCTGCGGGTGTGCTTGCAGGTGTTTGGCCACGGCCAGCGCGTTTTCGCAATGCCGTTCCATGCGCAGCGGCAGGGTTTCGATCCCTTGCAGGGCGATCCATGCGTTGTCCGGCGAGAGGCAGGCGCCGAGGTTGCGCAGCGGTCCGGTGCGCATGCGCAGGATGTAGGCGAGCGGTGCGAGCGGTGCGGGCAGGTCGTGGCCCCAGCGCAGGCCGTGGTAGGAGGCGTCCGGCTCGTCGAACACCGGATGTTTGCCGCCGGCCCAGTTGAATTTCCCGGAATCCACCACGATGCCGCCGATCGCCGCGCCGTGGCCGCCGAGCCACTTGGTGAGCGAGTGCACCACGATGTCCGCGCCGAATTCGATGGGTTTTGTCAGATAGGGCGTCGAAAATGTGGAATCCACGATCAACGGCAGGCCGATGCCGTGGGCGATGCCGGCGATCGCCTCGAGATCGGAAATTTCCAATGCGGGGTTGGAAACGCTCTCGCAAAAAAACGCGCGGGTTTTGTCATCCGCGGCGGCCGCGAAGTTTTGCGGGTCGTTCGAATCCACGAAGCGCACCTCGATGCCGAGCGCGGGCAGGATGTCCTTGAACTGGGTGTAGCTGCCGCCGTAGAGGTTGCGCGCGGAAACGATGTTGTCGCCCGCCCTGGCGAGTGTGATGATGGCGTAGAAGATCGCCGAGGTGCCTGAGGAGACCGCGAGGCCCGCGGCTCCGCCCTCCATGGCCGCGACGCGTTGTTCGAGCACGTCGTGCGTGGGGTTCATCAACCGGGTGTAGATGTTTCCCAGCTCCCGCAGCGCGAACAGGTTCGCCGCATGGGTGGTGTTGTCGAAGACATAGGAAGCCGTGCGGTAAACCGGCACCGCGCAGGCGCGGGTGGTGGGATCGGCCGCATATCCGGCGTGAAGGCACTGGGTTTCGAGTTTCATGGCATCCGGGATGTTGCGAAACCCATCCCACGCCGCTTCCGGTGCAAGATCAAGTGAGAAGGAATCCCCCGGCGGCACACGGCGGGAATTTCCCGGCTTTTCTCCAGCCCTTCCGCGGTGTTGTCTCCGCGCATGAGAATCATTGCCGGAAAAGCCGGGCGGATCGCCATCAGGACGCCTCCCGGGGTCGCGCGGCCGACCACCGATTTCGTGCGGCAGGCGGTTTTCTCCATCCTTGGCGGGCGGGTGGAAAACGCGCGCGTGCTCGATCTGTTCGCCGGCTCGGGCGCGATCGGGCTGGAGGCGTTGAGCCGTGGCGCGGCCTCTTGTGTGTTTGTGGACTCGCACCGGCTGGCTTGTGCGGCCATCGCGGAAAACCTCGCCAGGGCACGGCTTGAAGGCGGGCGTGTGGTGAAGGCCGACTGCATGGCCTTCCTGAAGCGCGACGCCGGCACTTATGATCTCATCTTCGCGGATCCTCCCTATTGGAAACATCACGGTGACAAGGACCACCTCTCCGGGCTTCTTCAATGCGAGTCGCTCGCACCAAGGCTTGCCGCGGGCGGCTGTGTGGTTTCCGAGCTTTCCGCGGGCCAGCCGACGCCCGAGGCCGCCGGCCTGGTGCTGGCCGACCGCCGCGCATACGGTGGCAGCGCGGTGTTGTTCCATGTCCCGCGGACTTGACCCGCCGCCGCCCCGGCATAGGATCCACGGCCCGGCCAGAAATTCCATGCATCCCACCGCGCTTGCCAAATACCACCCGTTCCCGCCCGTCCGCCTGCCGGACCGCACCTGGCCGGACCGGGTGCTCGACCGCGCGCCGGAGTGGTGCTCGGTGGACCTGCGCGATGGCAACCAGGCGCTGCCCCAGCCGATGTCCGTGGAGGAAAAACTCGAGTTTTTCGAACTGCTCTGCCGCATCGGATTCAAACAAATCGAAGTCGGCTTCCCATCCGCGGCAGACACCGAATTCAACTTCCTGCGGCGGCTCATCGATGAGAACCGCATTCCGGCCGATGTCACGATTCAAGTGCTGGTGCAAACGCGCGACCACCTGATCCGCCGCACCTTCGAGGCCATCGCAGGCACCCGCCGCGCGATCGTCCACATTTACAACTCCACCTCGCCGCTCCAACGCCGCATCACATTCGGCAATGCCTCCCGCGAAACCATCCGCGACATCGCCGTCGATGGCGCCCGGCTGGTCCGCGATCTGGTCCCCTCCGTGCCAGGCACCGAGGTGCTGCTCCAATACTCACCCGAATCCTTCTCGGATACCGAACTCGATTTCGCACTCGACTGCTGCCACGCCGTGATGGACGTCTGGCAGCCCACCCCGCAGCGCAAAATCATCCTCAACCTGCCCGCCACCGTCGAGTGGACTACCCCGAACGTCCACGCCGACCAAATCGAGTGGATCTGCCGCAATCTCAAAAACCGCGAGTCCGCCACAGTCTCGCTCCACACCCACAACGACCGCGGCACCGGCGTGGCCGCCACCGAACTCGGCCTGCTCGCCGGCGCCGACCGCGTCGAGGGAACCCTCTTCGGCAATGGCGAACGCACCGGCAACCTCGACATCGTCACCGTCGCACTCAACCTGAACAGCCACGGGATACCGACCGGTTTGGATTTTTCTGATTTGCCCGGCTTGCGGGCGGTGTATGAGCGGGTGACGCGGCTTGGGGTTCCGGAGCGTCAGCCGTATGCGGGCGAGTTGGTGTTCACGGCGTTTTCGGGTTCGCACCAGGATGCGATCAAGAAAGGCTTGGACCGGCGGGCGGAGGAGATGCGGGGAGGTGCTGCGGTTCCGTGGGCGGTGCCGTATCTGACGATTGATCCGCAGGATATCGGCCGGAGTTATGAGGCGATCATCCGGATCAACTCGCAGTCCGGCAAAGGCGGGGTGGCGTATGTATTGGACCGCGAGCATGGATTCGACCTGCCCAAGACGATGCACCCGCAGGTGGGCAAGCGGGTGTATGATTTGGCCGACGAGTTGGGGCGCGAGTTGTCGGCCGACGAGATTCGGGAGGTGTTTTTCCGGGATTTCGTGAACCTGGCCAGTCCGCTGGACCTGGTGGACTACGAGCTGGTGCACCAGGCTGGTGGGCGGGGTGGGGTGAAGTGCGAGGCGGTGTTGCTGCATCACGGGGTGGAGCAGCGTGCCGAGGGACACGGCAACGGGCCGATCAATGCGTTTGTGCAGGCCTTGGAGGGGATTGGGCTGAAGGACTTCAAGGTGACCGACTACCGTTCGCACGCGGTGCGCGGCGGGTCTGACGCGAGTGCCGCCGCCTATCTGCAGCTTTGTCATGATGACGGCCGCATGCTGTGGGGCGCCGGGGTGGATCCGTCGATCGAGATGGCGGGGCTCAAGGCCCTGGTCACCGCATGGAACCTGCTGCGCGCCTGATTTCCGGGTGCGGCTTGCGGATTGGCGGGGTGGCGGTGGAATCGCGCCTTGCCACGGTGTGGAAAAGCGGGCATAGCCGCGCGCCGCTGCGGCGCCGCATTCCGATCCCACCATGTCACTCAACATCCGCAACCTCGCCATCATCGCCCACGTGGACCACGGCAAAACCACGCTGGTGGACCAGCTGCTGCAGGCCGGCGGCACCTATCGTGAGAACCAGGCCACGCAGGAGCGGGCGATGGACTCGATGGATCTCGAGCGCGAGAAGGGCATCACCATCAAGGCCAAGAACACCTCGATCCACTGGGAAGGCTACACCATCAACATCGTGGACACCCCGGGGCACGCCGATTTCGGCGCGGAGGTCGAGCGCGTGATGAAGATGGTCGACGGCGTGCTGCTGGTGGTGGACGCCTTCGGCGGTCCGCAGGCGCAGACGCGCTTCGTGCTGCGCAAGGCGCTGGCGGAGGGGCTCAAGCCGATTGTCGTGATCAACAAGATCGACCGGCCGCTGGCGGATCCGCTCAAGGTGCACGACCAGGTGCTCGAGTTGTTTCTCGATCTGGAGGCCACGGAGGACCAGTTCAACGCGCCGTTTGTCTATGGCTCGGCGCGCGACGGATATTTCATGGACCATCCGGGGGACGACAAGAAGGACTGCGTGCCGCTGCTGCGCAAAATCGTCGATTTCATTCCCGAGCCGCAGGCGGACCCCGCCGCGCCTTTCCTGATGCTCGTTTCCAATATCGAGTGGGACGATTACGTCGGCCGGGTGGCCGTCGGCAAGGTGCTCGGCGGCAGTGTGAAGAAAGGCGACACGATCTGGCTGCACCGCAAGGACGGCACGCGCCAGCAGTCGAAGGTGCTCAAGACCTTCAGTTATTCCGGCCTTTCCACCCATGACTCGGAGGGCGGCAGCGCCGGCGGCATCGTCGGCGTGGCGGCGGGCATCGAGAACATCGACATCGGCGAGACGCTGGCAGGCAGCGCGGACCAGCCGGCGCTGCCGTTCGTGGAGATCGACCCGCCGACGGTGCAGATGCAGTTTTCCATCAACGACGGTCCGCTCGCCGGGCGCGAGGGCAAGCACGTCACCTCGCGCGCCATCCGCGAGCGGCTGATGCGCGAGTTGAAGACGAACATCTCCGTGCAGGTGGAGGACACCGACCAGGCCGGCGTTTTCAGTGTTTCCGCGCGCGGGGCGATGCAGATCGCGGTGCTGGTGGAGCAGATGCGCCGCGAGGGCTTCGAGGTCTGCGTGTCGCGGCCGATGGTCATCTTCCGCCGCGACGATGGCGGCAAACTGCTGGAGCCGTTCGAGACCCTCTACATCGAGGCCCCGGGCGACTACACGCAGGGCATCCTCAAGGCGATGGCCAACCGCAAGGGAATCATGGAGCACATGGACACCGAGCCGAGCGGGCGCACCTTCATCCAGGCGGTGATCCCGACGCGCGGGCTGATCGGTTTTGAAACCGAGCTGGTGAACCTGACATCCGGCCATGGCATCATGAGCCATCTTTTCAAGGAATACGGCGAGCATGCGGGCGAGATCGTGAACCGCACCACCGGCACGCTGGTGTCGATGGATTCCGGCGCGGCCACGACTTATGCGCTGCAGGCGCTTGAGGAGCGCGGCATCCTGTTCGTCGGGCCCAACGATGCGGTTTACGCCGGCATGCTGATCGGGGAAAACCCGCGCGTCGGAGACCTGCCGGTCAATCCGGTCAAGGAGAAGCACCTCGACAACATGCGTTCGTCCGGCAAGGACAAGACCTCCAAGCTCACGCCGCCGCTGCGGTTCTCGCTCGAGCGCGCCATCGAATACATCGACACCGACGAGCTCGTCGAGGCCACCCCGCAGAACATCCGCCTGCGCAAGCGGATCCTCGATGCGAACGCCCGCAAGCGCGCGCTCAAGGGCGGCGAGGACCGGAGCACCCGCGGTTGAGGACTTGCAAGCGGGCGCGCGGGCTGGAAGGATCGCGCGCATGGATGACAAGGAACCGTTCATGATGCGGGCCATCGAGCTCGCGCGGCAGGGCATGCGGCGCGGTGATGGCGGGCCGTTCGGCGCGGTGGTGACCCGCGGCGGCGAGATCATCGGCGAGGGCTGGAACCAGGTGCTTGCCAACAACGATCCCACGGCGCATGCCGAGGTGGTGGCGATCCGTGCGGCCTGCGCGCGCATCGGCGGCTTCTCGCTGGCCGGATGCGAGATCCACACCACCGGCGAGCCGTGCCCGATGTGTCTTGGTGCGATCCTGTGGGCGAGGATTGGCGCGATCTATCAGGGATTCCGCATCGAGGAGGCCGCGGAGGTGGGATTCGACGACCGTGAGTTCCACCGCCAGTTCACGCTGCCCGCGGAGCAGCGCTCGATCCCGTCGCGCGATTCATGCCGGGCCGCGGCGCTGGAATTGATTGGCGAATACGCGCGGCTGCCGGGGCGCAGGATTTACTGACCACCGTGAAGCCGGCTTGACGCGGTGGCGGCATGTTGTGGAAAATCCGCGGCATGGCATGGCGGATTGACGAAGCTGTGACTCACGGCGAGATCGACAACACCGTCGAGGGGCTCACCACCGGCCGGGTCTGGCTCGCCGGGCGTGACGAGCCGCTGGTCCTGTCGCTCGTCGGCGATTGCTGGCGTGACCTTGCGGGAACGCGGCTGCGGTTTGAGAACCCGAGGCCGCTGGCGGAAGCGGACGTCCGCGGGCTGGCGGTGCGGCAGCACGGCATCGTGGGCGACATGACCGCATCGCGCAAAACCAAGGCGCCGCCGGTGGACGACGGGCCGCCGCGGGATCCGGATGATGATGGCCGCGCGGGTTCCTTCGAGTGGCGCAACACGCTCTATCTCGAATGGTTCAGCGAGACCAACGGCCGCGTGGTCATTGAAACCACGGATTTTCTGTTAGAGATCACCGCGCACGAGTGGCGGATGGATGAGGATGCCGAGGAGGCGCAGAAACTGGCGAACCTGCAGGCGATGCGCGACTTCATGGCGCAGGTCATCCGGCGCCGCGAGCCGACCGGCGATTCCGGTGGTGATGCCGGCGGGCTCGACGAGTTCGAGTGGGAGGAACGGCTGAAGGAATCCGACCGGCTGACCGATGCCTATCAGGAGGTGCTGGAGAAATACATGGAGGATTCCGACAGCGAGCGCAAGGAGGCCTTCGTGATGGGTTGGGACGGCGTGCTGGACGCCCTGGCCGAGCGCGACGAGTCGGAGGATCCGGACGGATTTCCGCCGGACTTCGGGTCCGGCGACGGCTTCGCGCCGGAGGGTGATGGCACGGGGTTTTTCCGCGCCGGGCGCGAGCATCCGCTGCAGGTCCTGTCGCAGGAGCTTGCGTTGAGGGCGATGGATGTGGTTTCCGCCGGGCAAGGTCAGGAC
>JBIJBN010000064.1:0-8330 GCA_044345175.1 Luteolibacter sp. | reverse complement strand
ACGGTGAAAACCAAGGTGGTGAGAAGCGGCTGGATGAAGAACCAGACCGGACCCAGGATGGTCTGCTTGTAAACGGCGACGAAGTCGCGGCGGACGAACATCCACAGCAGGTCACGATAACGCCAGTCGTCGGCAAGGTGCAGGTCCAGCCATTTCGTCCGGGGTCCGATGCGGAGGTCCCATGATTCCATTGGATGGGCTGCGCGGGAGGTGGTGTTTCCGGGTGGGGATGAAATTGGCACTGGGTGGCTCATGGAAGAGGGTTGGGACGGAAAATCATGCATGCCGGGGCAGCCGCTTCACAGGCGGGGACGCCGGCGGGCCAGGTTTTCAAACAAGAGCTGCAAGGGCGGATTCGTTGGCACGGACCCAGGCATGGGTGTCGGCGACGATGTCCCGGACGGATCGGCGCGGATGCCAGCCGCTGCGGGCGGCAAGCTTCGCACAATCCGCAATGAAGAGGCGCAGGTCGTTGGGACGGGTCTCGGGAATGCGGTTGATCCCGACCGTGTTGCCGGTGATTTCCCGGCAGAGTCCGTCCCAACTGTCAAAATGGCGCACTTGATCCACGATGAGATCGCAAAGGTCGTGGACATGGAGCATGTCGCGCACCTGTTTGCCGCCGCCGCCATAGCCGATGTAGGAGAGCTCGCGTTTGAAATGGTGGGCCATGACCCACAACGCGACGACACCCTGGTCCACCTTGCCGAACTGCCACGGGCCGGCGATCACTCCGCAGCGGTTGATGACCGATTTCAATCCGAAGGCGGCGCGGTATTCCTCGATGAGTTGCTCGGCGGCCAGCTTGGTGAAGCCATAGAGCGAGCGGGCTCCGTCGAGCGGCAGGTCCTCGGTCACGCCGCGCGACGAGATGCCGGTGCCGCCGTCATGCCATGCGAAGCGGGTCTCGCACTCGATCCATGGATGGGCCTCGAGGCGCGCGATCGGATAGACGCGGCTGGTCGAGAGGAAGATGATGCCCGCACCATGGCGGCGGCAGGCCTCGAGACAATGATATGCGCCGGTGAGGTTGGTCTGGATCAGATAATCCGGCGAGCCGTCATGGCCGGCCAGCACCGAAGGCTCGGCGGAGCATTCGATCATCAGGTCGAAGCGCCCTTCCGGAAACGTGGCGGGATCGCGCACATCCCCGCGGTGGAAGCGGACGCCGGCGGCCCCGAGGCGCGGCACGTTCAGTTCGGAACCGCGGCGGTGGAGGTTGTCCATTGCGGTGACCACCGCTTGCGGAAAGGCCTGCCGGAGGGCGAGACACAGGTTCGAGCCGACAAAACCGGCTCCGCCAGTGAGGAGAATGTGCATGAAAAAACGGTTCGTCGCCGCGCGCGTCACATCAGGCCGATCCGCCGGGCGAGGGTGGCCACGGATTCGTAGAGCCACTGCTGGCTTTCACCATGCCCGGCGGTGGAGGGGATCCAGCGTTTCCATGGCTTGTCGGTCCTGCTTTCGCGCCGCGCATGGCGGAAGTCGGTGGGCGCGGCGACCGGATCCATGTCATGGCCGGCGAAGGTGATCATGGCGCGGGGCATGTGGCTGGCGGAGGTCACGATGATGACCCGCTCGCCCTGCTTGCGGACGGCGGCGGTCATCCGCGCCTCATCGGCGGTGCTTTCCGCACCGGTGAAGGCATGGACGCGCGCGGGGTCGAGCGCGAGGATCGCGGCAAGCTCCCGCAGCGTGGCACGCATCTCATCGGGGGTGCCGTCGTCCCCGGCGAAGGAGACATACAACCGTGCGTCCGGCAGCATCCGGAACACACGCACGCCCTCGATCATCCGCGCCGTGACCGTGGAGTCGAGACGGCTGGTGGGCGAGAGCCATGGATCGGGATTGAAGCCCCCGCCGAGAACGACCACCAGCGCGGGCTTGGCGGGATCGGCAAGCCGCGTGATTTGGAACGGCTCGTGGACAAGCTCGCGGCGGCGGTTCGCATCATGGGCGAGGACAGGCAGCCCGCCGACGAGCAGGACCACCGTGCCGGCCGCAAGCAGGACCTTCGCGGCACGCCCGTGCCGACCGGAGATGAGGCGGAGCAGGCCGGCCGATTGGATTGCCACGCCGATGATGAAGGGCGAGAGCAGCCAGGCGACGATCGATTTGAAACCCTCCATGTGCGGAAACGGGATCAACGGACGTTATCTCATTCACCGGCGGCCGCGGACGTGACCGCGCGCGCCTCCACGATCTGGCGCACGGTCTCCTCCAGGCCCACGGTGATGTCCCATGCGGGGTAGTGGGCGCGCATCTTGGCGAGGTCCGAGTAATAACAAATGTGGTCGCCGATGCGGTTCTCATCGAGATATTGATAGACCTGCGCCCTGCCGGTGAATTTCTCCACGATTTGGAACGCCTCCAGAATCGAGCAGGAATTCCCCCTGCCGCCGCCGATGTTGTAAACCTCAGCGACGCGCGGGGAGTTGACGAACCGCTCGATGAAGCGGGCGACATCATGCGAATGGATGTTGTCGCGCACCTGTTTCCCCTTGTAGCCGAAGACCTTGTATTCGCGGCCCTCGAGGTTGCACTTCACCAGATACGAGAGGAATCCGTGCAGCTCGACGCCGGAGTGGTTGGGCCCGGTAAGGCAGCCGCCGCGCAGGCAGCAGGTCGGCATTCCGAAATAACGGCCGTATTCCTGCACCATGATGTCGGCCGCCACCTTGGATGCGCCGAAGAGCGAGTGCTTCGACTGGTCGATCGGAAAATCCTCGCCGATGCCTGCGGCGTATGCCGGGTCGGCATAGTCCCAGCGCGTTTCGAGTTCCCGCAGCGCGATGGTGTTGGGCCTGTCGCCATACACCTTGTTGGTGGACATGTGGATGAAGGGAGACTCCGGACAGCTGCGGCGCGCGGCTTCCAGCAGGTTGAGGGTGCCCGTGGCATTGGTGTCGAAGTCGTCAAAGGGAATCGCCGCGGCGCGGTCGTGGGACGGCTGGGCCGCGGTGTGGACGATCGCGGCCGGCTTGAGACGCCGCAGCAACCCGAGCACGCCTTCGCGGTCGCGGATGTCGAGTTCATGATGCGTGAAGCCGGGAAGATCCCTCTGCAGGCGCTGCTGGTTCCACCGGGTGTCGCCCTGCGGGCCGAAGAAAATGGCGCGCTGGTTGTTGTCCACACCGTGGACGTGCCAGCCGAGGGCGGCGAAATGGACGCAGACTTCGGAGCCGATCAGTCCGGACGAGCCGGTGACGAGGAGTGTGGGCATGGCGGTTTTCCGTTGGGAGTGGATGCGCGTGTCGCATCGCGGTGATTGATGGGGCGGGGACAGGTGGAGTCCGTTCTAACGGGTCACGACCAGCTCGCGGAGCATGGTTTCCTCGAATGCCGCCCATGCGGCTCCGGCGTGGAGCGCGCCGTAAACCGTGCCCTGGATGACACAGGCGCGGGGCGGCCGGTAACGGTTGAGCGCCGCCTTGAGCCGGATGCCGCGGAGCCGCCCTGCCCCCTGCCCTGCGGCCTTGCTGCCCAGTCCGTCATCACCCGCGCCCGCGACCCAGACAGCGCGGAAGGAATGCACGCGCGGCTGGAGCATGGATGCGGCCGACGGGTTGTTGGTGAAAACGGCGTGCTCGAAAACAAGGGTCTCCCCGCCGATGCGGTGGAGAACGGGTTTTTCCCTGGAGAGGAGTTTCATGCCGATCGATCCGAGGCAGATCTCCGGCATGTGGCGGAAAGCCTCAAGCACACTGCCGGTGTCCGTGCGCTCCCATTCGAAAAAGGCAAGGTGAAGGGTGAGCGAATCGGGGGTTTCGACCATGAACACCTTGCCGTCCGAGCAGCGCAGCATGGGTGCGGCCTTGCGGTAGATGTCCGGCAGGTGGGTGACGACGGCGCTGTTTTCTCCGGACGTCAACGCCATTGCCGCCGCCGGGTGGTGGGTGATGGCGATGACATCCTCATGGGCCGACCTGGGATTCATCCACAACCATGAAAGCCCCTCGATAGCGGCGAGGCTGGCCACCAGGCCGGCGATGACGGGAATCGGTGACATGGGTTCATGCTGCCGCCCATGGTCGATCTCCCATGCACGGGGAGAAACCAACTGGGGTGATGGGGCGGTGAAGTGGATTCCGGGTGGCGCTCAAACCGGGCGGGAATGGAAATGGATGCCCGCGCGCAGGACCGCATCCGTTAGAAATTCCGCGGCCTTGCGGCGGATTTCCAAGGACGCCCTGCAGGCCGTGGATCCAGCCGGATGCCATCGGGCCGGCAGGATCATCGCATCGAAACAAAAAAACATGGATTGCAACTTGTAGAAAACACTGGAATCGAATGCGTTGTCAAGAATGGGGGGCTTGCATTCCAAGGTCGATGGCGGTGGAGGATGGAGGAGCGGATGCTGGCCGGTGACCGCAGGATCAGGTGGATTTGCCGGTGCTTGTGGCCGCCCCGCTGTCCTGCGGTTTCTGCGCAAGCCGCCTGCGGGATTTTTTTGGATCACCCTCTCCTGAATCATCCGCACCGTAGGCGCCGTAGGAGCCGTAGGAACCGTAGCCATAGCGGTAGGGGCGGCCGTAGCGGCTGAGGCGGTAGCCGCCATAGGAGTAATTCTGGCCGATCATGCTGCGGTTTTCCTTGAAGCAGTTGAAGACCAGCCCGGAAGGTGGCGAATCTGCGGAAGAGAGCAGTTCGAGGGTGCGCATGACCGCCCCCCGCGGCACGTAGTCGGCGCGGACCACAAGGCAGAAGTTGTCCGCCAGCGGCGCGATCACGCGGGTGTCGGGGACGGCAAGCAGCGGCGCGGAGTCCACCACGATCAGATCATATCGGCTGGATGCGATGGCGAGCAGCTCCTTGAGGCGGCTGATGTTGAGAAGTTCGCCGGGATTGGGCGCGCGGGCCCCGCAAAACATGGCGTGAAGGTTCCCGGCTCCCAGGTCACGCACGACCGCCTCGTCGAAATCGCATTTCCCGGCCAGCCACTCGGTCGCTCCGGAACCGAGTTCCGAACGGACAAATCCGAACTGCCGGTGGATGTCCGGTTTGCGCAGGTCCAGATCGATGAGCAGCGTGCGGCGCCCCTGACCGGCGGCGGCAAGCGCGAAGTTGGCCGAAATGAGTGACTTGCCCTCGCCAGGCAGGGCCGAGGAGAACAGGGTGATCTTGCGTTGGGTCTCATCACCCAGCAGCGAGATCGAAGCGCGCAGGATGCGGAACATCTCCGCGTAGGTGGTGGTGGAAATGCCGGGGCGGAACAACAACCGCGGATCCCAGGCATCCTGCAGCGGATCCGATGCGTATCCCGGATGCTTGCGGGCATGGTTGCGCGCCGCCCGGCCCAGGTGGTTCAGATTGATGTCTGCGACCGCGGCGAGAACCGGATGGCCGGTGTCCGCCTCGACCTGCGCGACCGAGTGGAGCTTGTTGTTGAGCAACATCAGCAGGAAGGCGAAGGCGAAACCCGCACCCAGGCCGGCGGCGCAGCCCTTTTTGATGATGTCATTGCGGTTGGGTGCCGACGGGCCGCCAGCCACGCGCGCGTAGCTGCTGATCTCGACATCCGGTTGATCCGCCTCCCGGTTGACATTCGATTCCTCCAGCCGGGTGATCATCACGTTGAAGACCGACATCTGGCTGGAGATCTCGCCCTTGAGCACCCCGATGCGTGCGAGCAGTAGCTGTCTGGCAGCCCGCAGGCGGCTTTCCTGATCTCCTTGGGATGTCCCGTCCTGCCGGCCGGCGGCTTTCCAATAGCTTTCATCACTCGGGGATGAAACCGCCACGGCGAACTCGTCGAGGAAGCGCTGCTTGATGCCGTCGAGCTCGGTGTTGGCGGCGATCATTTTCGGGTGCTTGGGCTTGTAGCGGCGGGCCAGTTGGGAGACGAGGTTCTCCTGGGTTTCGAGCGTCTTGTGGACTTCAATGGCGCGGTTGTAGGATGCCAGCGCGCTCTCGGCGGACTGGAGCTTGGCACGCACTTCCTCGGACTGTCTGAGCAAGGTCTCCGATTTCGAACTGCGCCCCTCGGACAAGGCGCCCGCCAGCTCGGCGAGGTATTCACGGGCAACGGCATCGGCGAGGGCCTTGGCCACCTCGGGGACCTGGTGCGAGATCGTGATGTCGATGAGCCGGGTGCCGCGGCGGATCGACACATCCAGCCATGCGTTGATCCAGCCGGCGAGTGATGAAGCGTCAGGCAGGGTTTCCGGCTGGGGCTCGTCGAGTGGTTTTCGGCCGTCGTCCATCCAGTTGGAAAACCATTCCGGGCGCCAATCCACGCCCGGAGGGATGAGGCCCGGCAGGGCGCGCACGTCCATGCGTGAGGCCACGCGCTCAAGCAGCTCAAGGCGCCGGATGCGGACCGCCGCCGTGTTGAGTCCCTCGACCGAGCGCATGTCGATGGCGTGGGGCTGGTCGCGGCCGATGACCCCGACCGACTCCTGCTTGATGAGCAGGGTTGCGGAGGACGAATACTTCTTGGGTGCTTTGGATAGATAATATTGGGCGGCGAGAAAACCCAACACCATGCCCAAGGCGCCCCAATACCAGCGGGTGAGCAGGTTGAGGATCAGTCGTTTGGTCTTGAGGCGGCGGATCTGGTTCTGCGCGGCCGTGTCGGAAAAATCCTCATCGGATTGGAAAACAGGCGGCTTCCCGGGATCAGGGGACGGGCGGGACATGATGGGAACAGGCGGGATGCTTGGATGGGAAAACGGGGTGGCGTGCTCAGAACAGGCGCTCGGGCACATTGACGATGTCGTCCGGCTGGAGCCGGAATGGCTCACCGCCCCGCTGGGAGAGCTCCTTGTAGTCCACAGACAAGGTCCTGCCCTTGCGGTTGATGGTGATCTTGCGGGGGTTGGCCAGATCGGTGAAGCCGCCGGCCATGGCGATGGCGGACACCAGATCCAACCTGCCATCGAGGGGGAATGCCAGCGGTCCCTGGCGGCCGACCTGGCCGATGATGGTGAGGGATTTGCCGACGTAGGCGCTTTGATTGACGATGATGCGGTCTCCCGCCTCGAGGCGGACGCGGCCGCTGGCACCGCTGACAATCGAAGCCATGTTGTAGGTTGAGGTGTTTCCGGAGGCGCGGACCAGCAGCACGCCCGCGGCATCGGCATTGTCGGCGAGTCCGCCGGCGGCGGCCATTGCGGTGGCGAGGTCGAGCTCACCGGAAACCGGCAGGGCGATCTGGCCGGGACTGCGCACCGCGCCAATCACCGAGATGAAGTCGGTCGCGTAGCTTTCGATGGAAAGCGTGAGCTTGGGATCCACCAGGTAATCCTCCGCATAGAGAGCGCGGATTTTCTCGGCGGCGTCATTGATGGTAAGGCCCGCGAGTGAGAGCGAGCCGATGAGCGGAAACGAGGCGTGGCCGGTTTTGAGGATACGCACGGTGCCGGACAGGTCCTGCTCCTCATAGACATCCAGATGGATGGTGTCGTTCGGCCGCAGAACGTAGGAGCCGTCGGGTGGCTGACGGGCGGCGGCCGGCGCACAGGTGGCGGCGCAGACGGCTGCCAGAACCAGGTTGCGCGTGATGCGGCATATCGGAATCAAGGGGATGGGCATCGATTTGGATGAGGACGGAAACACTGGAATGAACGGGCCCGGAGCAGCATGCGTCTGCCACATTCGGCATCCGAGATTTTTCTCGCGTGAGATTAAGCGGCAACCAGCGACAAACCAATCCAAAACCGAAACCCAATGTATTATCCTTTGGAACAATATCCACTTGGCTGAAGATTGTGCCTGTCGGCCGCGGGGATTCCGGCCGCGTGCGATGACCCGGCGCCTCAGAAGCTCCGGCTGAGGCTGAATCCGGTTTGGAAGGAATCCCACTCCGCGGAAGAGCCGCCGCTTTGCTCGCTGAGACGCATGAAAACCTGGGCGTTGGTGGTGTCCGCGAAAAGAAGCATTCCGAGCGAGGTGTCCAAAGTCCAATAATCGATGTCCGGCTCCACCGGCAGGCCGGCGTCGGGCCCTTCGGAACTGCGGGTTTCCCAACCCAGACCGAAGTTCCATGAGGCGCGGCGGATGAGCCGGTTGTAGTTGAGGCGCAGAGCGGTCATTGCCTCGAATTGGCCGGCGGTCAGATAAGACGGTTGGACATCGCGGCTGAGCGAGAGGTCCAATCCCCAGAATCGCGAGGCACGGTAGGCGAGACCGACGGATCCGGAGAGCTCGGGGTCCCCGTATCCGCCATCTCCGTAATCGGAAAAGTCCGCCCCGACGCGCGAATTGAGCGAAACCTTGCGGGTGAGCTCATGATTGAAACTGAGCATCGGACCGATCGAGGTGCGGTCGTCACCGGAGTCGCCCGAGCTGCGGGTGTAGCGCACACCCGGGCCGAATTCCGTCAGCGGGGA
>JBIJBN010000063.1:0-8333 GCA_044345175.1 Luteolibacter sp. | reverse complement strand
AGCGCGCCGGACGTCCGCAGGACCGCAACGAGCTGCTGCGCAACATCTGGGGCTACAGCGATGCCGCCCACAGCCGCACTCTCGACACCCACATGAAACGCCTCCGCCAGAAACTCGGCTCCCACGGTTCATGGGTTGAAACCGTCCGCGGTGTCGGCTATCAAGCGGCCAAAGCCGTCGAATGATCACCGAAACCGCCATCGTCATCGCGCTCTCCGCCGTCACCCTATGCACAGCGCTCATCCTCAAACTCCGTTCCCAACGCGCGGCCTTTCAGGCCGGATCCGCCGCCGCCCATGCCCGCTATGAGCAGGAAATCACCATCGCACGCAACGAAAGCGACCGCCTGCTCGACGCCCTCGGCGATGCTTTCCTGCTGGTCGATGCCGACGGCCAGATCCGCTTCGCCAATGCCGCCGCACACGCGCTTTTCAACCACCGCACACTCGTCGGCAGGCCGTTCCGCGAAGCGATGCTCGACCCGCGCGTCGCGGAGGCTCTGCTGCAATGCCTGCGCACCGGCGATCCGGTGCAGGCGCGCGTCGTCTTGCCGCAGCAGGCATCACCGCGCGGCGACCTCGAGACCCGCGGTCTCAACGCATGGATCATCGATGCCGCCCGCATGCCCGAGCATCCGGACAGCGAAACACGAACCCGTGTCATCATCCGCGACGTGACCGCCGAGCACCAGACCGAACAAATCCGCAAGGACTTCGTGGCCAACGCCTCCCACGAACTGCGCACCCCCATGGCCATCATCAGCGGTTATCTCGAGAACCTGCTGGATGACGGCATGCTCGAGGACACGCACACCGCACGCCGTTTCCTCTCGGTCATGCGCAAGCACGCGGACCGCATCTCGCGCATCGTCGAGGACATGCTGGTCATCTCAAGGCTGGAGTCCGGCGAGGCAGGCAGCCTCAAGATCGAACCGTTCCGCCTGCGGTCCTGCGTGAACGATGTGCTGGAACGCCTCGAATCACTCATCCAGAGCAAACAGGCGCAAGTCGTCGTCCTGATGGAGGACGAGCATCTCACACTCACCGGAGACCGCTTCTACTGGACACAGGTGCTCTTCAACCTGGTGGAAAACTCGCTCAAACAAAACCCGCAGCCCGGGCTGCGCCTGGAAATCGGCGGCGAGTCAACTCCGGACCAGTTCCGGGTCTGGGTGGCGGACAATGGCATCGGCATCCCCAGCGACGACCTGCCCCACATCTTCCGCCGATTCTACCGCGTGGAAAAACACCACTCGCAACAGGAAATCAAGGGCACTGGCCTCGGACTCTCGATTGTCAAACGCGCGATCGAGGCCCACGGCGGCCGCGTCAGCGTCAGCTCCACACCCGGCCGCGAGACAAAGTTCCTCATAACCCTGCCGAAAGAGGGCTCCGCCAGCGTCTCCGGGGCGGAAACCGCGGCTTAAATTCACCAAGATTCTGCTTGGCAAGCCAGCCGGGATCCTTCAATTTCCGCCTCCGCCCGCGGGCGGGCCCCACCCATCGAGTTTCCATCATGTCCGTATCCATCCGTCTCAACCGCAAGGGCACCAAGGACCGCCCGTATTACAAAATCGTCGCCGTGGACAGCCGCAAGCGCCGTGACGGCCGCTACATCGAGCAACTCGGAACCTACGATCCGCTCAAGGAGGGCACCAACTTCACGATCGACCTCGCGCTGGCCGACAAATGGCTGGCGGTGGGCGCGAAGCCCTCGGACACCGTCAAAAGCATGATCCGCAAGGCTCGCACCGCCGGTGCCAAGGCCTGAGCATTCATTCCACCGGTTTTCTCTTCCCCACACAACCGCGCTCCGCAAGGAACGCGGTTGTTCCGTTTGAACCGTTCCACACGATGATGTTTTCCGATCCCGTCCCGGTGGAGGAGTTCATGCGCCGGGCACTGCATGAACCCGGACATGGCTACTACCCGCGCCGGATCCGCGGCATCGGCCGGCACGGGGACTTCACCACCGCGCCAATGCTCGGCAGCTCACTCGCCCGGGCGATCGCCTGCTGGGCGGCGCGCGCACTGCGGGAAACCGGCTGCCGCGACCTCATCGAGATCGGCCCCGGCGAGGGAAGGCTCGCGGCAAACGTGCGCCGCCACCTGCCATGGATGCTGCGCCGTTCCACCCGCTTCCACCTTGTGGAAACCTCGCCAGCACTGGCCGCCCTGCAGAAATCCGCCCTCGGCCGCCACGCCCGATGGCACGGAACTCCCGCAGCGGCACTCGCCGCCTGCAACGGACGCGCGGTCGTTTTTTCCAATGAACTTGTCGATGCCTTCCCTGCGCGCTGCTTTGAAAAGCAACCCGGCGGCTGGCGCGAGATCGCCGTGGCATTGGACCCGGACGGGACGGCGCGCGAATCATTGCTGCCACCGGCCGCCCTGCCGTCATCCTCGGTGTTCGACCATGACTTCCCGCCAGGCCAGCGCGTCGAGGTGCACGAAAGCTGCCACCGCTGGCTCGATGGATGGCTGCCGCTGTGGAAGGCCGGCCGCATGCTCACCATCGATTACGGGGCAACCGTGGAAAAACTCTATCAGAGGCGGCCGCGCGGCACGCTCCGCGCCTACCTGCTCCACCAGCGGCTGGAAGGGCTCGCCGTCTTCGGCAATCCGGGCCGCCAGGACATCACCGCGGATGTCAATTTCAGCGACCTCGCGGCCTGGTGCGCACCGCATGCGGCCGGAATGGAACTCCACACGCTGGGCGAATTCATCCTGCGCCATGCGGATGCGGCGGAACCCGCGGACCCGCAGCTGCTGGACCCGCACGGCGCGGGCGGCGCCTTCATGGCGCTCGATGTGCGCTGCCGCGCCTGATCCGGCGCCGTCTCACACCTTCATCAGCTCCGCCTCCTTGGCATGGGCGTGCTCATCCACCTTTTTGGTGTATCGGTTGGTCAACTCCTGAACCTCGTCCTCGAAGTCCTTCTGCCCGTCCTCGGTGATCACATTGGCGGCCTTCATCTTCTTGGCGGCGTCCATCCCCTCCTTGCGCGCGGCGCGCAAACGCACCTTCGCCTCCTCCGCCAGCTGCTTGACGAGCTTGACCATCTCGCGCCGGCGCTCCTCGGAAAGCTCGGGAATCGGCACCCGCAGCGAACGCTCGGCCGCCGCGGGATTGAGACCCAGCTTGCACTCGCGGATCGCCCGCTCGATGTCCCGCGTGGTCGCGGGATCAAACGGCTGCACCATCAACATCCGCGGCTCGGGAGAGCTGATCACCGCCAGGCTCTTGAGCTTGCTCACCCCGCCGTAGGCCTGCACGTGCACGTCGATGTTCTCGATCAGCGCCGGACTGGCCTTGCCGGTGCGCACACCGGCGAATTCGTGTGTCAGGTAATCGACGGATTTGATCATCGCTTCCTCGACATTCAGGATGGCTTCGTCCGGGTCCATGGGATTGGGGCGGGTGCGTGTGGGTTCGAAATCAGGGATCACTCGCCATGCACCAGCGTGCCGATCGGCAGCCCGCGCAACGCGTGCGAAAGGTTGCCGTCGGGCGCCAGCTCGAAGACGATGATCGGGATGTGGTTGTCCATGCAGAGGCTGAAGGCGGTGGTGTCCATCACATTGAGCCGCTTGGAAATGCACTCGTGGAAGGTGACACTGCGGTAGCGCGTCGCATCCGGATTGCTGCGCGGGTCCGAATCATACACGCCGTCCACCTGGGTGGCCTTGAGGATCACATCCGCACCCATTTCGCTGGCACGCAACGCGGCGGTGGTGTCCGTGGAGAAGAAGGGATTGCCGGTGCCGGCCGCGAAAATGACCACCTTGCCCTCCTCCAGCTGGCGCTCCGCGCGCCGGCGGATGAAGGTCTCGGCCACGTTTTTCATCTCGATGGCGGACTGCACCACACAGTTCACCCCATGGTGGTTGAGCGCGCCCTCAAGCGCCAGCGCGTTCATCACCGTGGCCAGCATCCCCACGTAGTCGGCCGTCGCCCGGTCCATGCCGCGCGCCGAGGCGCTGGCACCGCGCCAGAAGTTCCCGCCACCCACCACAATGCCGAGCTGCAATCCGGTCTCCACCGCCTCGCGGATCTCCATGGCGATACGGTCGACGATTTCGGGCGAGATGTTGTCCCGCGAGCCACTCCCTCGGAGCGCCTCACCGCTGAGTTTGAGAATGGCGCGTTTGAAGGGGCGGGGATCTCGGGAGCGGTCGGACATGCGTGATTGGGGCTGGCCGATCTAAGGGGAATCACCGCCGGCTTGAAAAGCGAAAACACCGCGTCAACCGCCGCCCGCCGGCGGGCCGCCGATGACAAACCGCGCCGCAAGATGGCCCAGACCGGCATTGCCCTCATCCGTCCCCTCGATGGCCAGCATGACCGGCAGCGGCTCCGTCTGGCCATGCTGGTATCCCTCCAGCGTTTTGCGCAGGGCGACGATCGCCAGCTTGAGAATCTGCCGGGCGGTGAGATCGATTTCCGGCGGGATGCGCAACTGCGAGACATCGAGCGCCACCGCCAGCCCATCCTCGCGCATTTCCGCGGTGATCCCGATGTTGGCGATGACCAGCAGGTTGGCTTCCTGGACTTTGTATTGCGGGTTGTTGCCGGGAATCAGATGCGGACTGCGGATGGCATCCACCAGCGCCTCCGGAAAAGCACCGGTCAAGGCCATGGGCCGGGACATCACACAGGCTTGCAACGCCTCCCCGGTGTCGGACACCGCCTCGTCGCCATCCGTTCCGTGAAGCCCAAGCGGCTCGAAAATCGGAACCACCATGATGGTGGTGGCCGGTGCCAGTGACCCAAGCGCGAACCATGCAAACCACGCCGCAAGTTGGATTTTCATCACACCCAACCAAACACCGGACCCGCGTCATGGCCAGAGGAAAGCGGCTCCGCGCTCTTGCGCCCGGGCTCTGGCCCGCCTACCAAGGGCAGGCATGATCCGCTTCTCGATCTTGGGCATCCCGGTCATGGTGCATCCGTTCTTCTGGATCACCCTGGCCCTCATCGGCGGCGCGCTCGGCGCGAATTCCCCATCCGCCATCCTCCAGGTATGCCTGTTCCTCATGGCGGGTTTCGTGTCGATCCTCGTCCACGAACTCGGTCATGCACTCACCGCACGGCGCTTTGGCGCGCGTGCCGAAATCGTGCTCCAGGCCTTCGGCGGCTATGCGGCGTTCTCCGGCGTGCGTCTCACCCGCCCGCAAGGGTTCCTGGTCACCGCCGCCGGCCCTGCAGTGCAAATCCTGCTGGGCGTCATGGTGTTCCTTCTCATCCGCAGATTGCCGGAAATCCCGCCCTATGGCCGGTATTTCCTGCACACCGTGATGGTCATCAGCTTCGTCTGGGCGCTGCTCAACCTGCTGCCGGTGTTGCCACTGGACGGCGGACGGATGCTCGACTCGATCCTCGGCCCCCAACGGATCCGCATCACGCTCTGGACCACCGTGATCGTCGCCTCCCTGCTGGCGGTCGTGTCCTTCAAAACCACCGGCAGCATCCTGATGCCGGTCTTCATGGGAATGTTCGCATGGCAGGCCTGGCAGGCGCTGCGGCAGGACCGCCACCCCGGATGAGCACTCATCCATCGCCAGTCATGGCACCCGCGCATGACGAAATCGCCACATCCCCGCTCCCCTTTGCCGGCTTCACAGCCACTCACCCCCCCGGAATGTGACAATTGTGTCACAAAGCTGTTTTTGATCGTCCCCGGGATTTCAAGATCAGTCCTGAGGAACCCGGATCCTACCGGAAAAACCACCATCAGCGTCCTCACAATCCCCATGAACCGCATCCCCGCCCACATCGCCGCCGCATGCCTCCTCGCCTCCTTGCCCGCCCCGGCTGAGGAATCGCATCTCGATCCCGCCCTGCCGACTTACCAGAGTGTCAGCGGGGTTTCCGGAAACCTGAACTCCATCGGCTCGGACACGCTGAACAACCTGATGACCCTGTGGGCCGAGGGCTTCAAGAAAACCTACCCGAACGTGAACATCCAGATCGAGGGCAAGGGATCATCCACCGCACCGCCGGCCCTGATCGAAGGCACCGCCCAGATCGGCCCGATGAGCCGCCCGATGAAGGCCGAGGAAATCGACGCGTTCGAAAAAAAACACGGCTACAAACCCACCGAGGTCAAGGTGGGCATCGACGCCCTCGCCGTATTCGCCCACAAGGACAATCCACTCAAGGGCATCACCATGAAACAAGTGGATGCCGCGTTTTCCCAAACCCGCAAGATGGGTGGCGATGACATCACCGAGTGGGGCCACCTGGGACTGGACGCATGGAAGGGCCGCCCGGTCTCGCTCTTCGGCCGCAATTCCGCCTCGGGAACCTACGGATTTTTCCAAGAACACGCGCTCGCCAAAGGCGACTTCAAACCCACCGTCAAGGAACAACCCGGGTCCTCCGCCGTGGTCCAGGGCGTGGGCGCGGATCCATACGCCATCGGCTACTCCGGCATCGGCTACAAAACCTCGGGCGTCCGCGCCCTGCCCATCGCCGGCGATGACGGCACGTTCCACGAGGCCAACTACGACAACTGCCTGAGCGGCGACTATCCGCTCGCGCGCTTCCTCATGGTCTACGTGAACAAGAAACCCGGCCAGGCACTCGACACACTCACCCTGGAATTCCTCAGGTTCGTGCTCTCGAAGGAAGGCCAGGCAATCGTGGAAAAAGACGGCTACTACCCGATGCCCGCCGAAGTGGCTGCCGAGGTGGTGGAATCACTCGTCAAATGATCCACACCACACGGCGGGCCAGCCGGACTTGCCCAGACCCACCCCGATCCGTTAGTTTCCCCCCGGGCGCGCTCCCAGCCGCCCTCCCCGATCCCAGATGCCGGCAGCCCCGCAACTCCCCGATCCAAAACGCTTCGAGGTCTCGCGCGCGACCTTGTGGTTCGACCGCCTGATGGGGATCCTGATCCGCTTCGGCGGGATCGCCGTGATCCTCGCGGTCTTCGGCATCTTTTACTTCGTGGGCAAGGAGGTGCTGCCGCTGTTCCGCGATGCGGATGTGCGGCCTGCCGGCACCGCACGGGCTGATGCCAATCCCCTCGTGATGGGCATCGACGAATGGGGCGGACTGCCATTCTTCTACGACGGCACAGGCAAGATGGTCTTCGTGCACATCGAATCCGGCACCCGCACGGAAATCGAAATCCCCGGCATGGCCGGACTCCGCGTGACCGCCACCAGCCACGATCCCGTCAAACAACGCGTCGCCATCGGACTGGACGACGGACGCGTCAGCTCGTTCATCGTCAGCTACCGCAAGAACTTGAATGGGGACACCGCGGAGGTCGAACCCACGGTCATCCCGGAACCCTGGTTCACACTGCAACACGGCTCCGGGCCGGTCACCGCCCTGAGCTATGGCGACTCGGGCGCCGGCCGCGTGATCATTGCCAAACGCGGCAGCGGCCCGGATTCCACCGTCTCGGTACTGCGCCTCGGCATGAAACGCGGACTGGTCGGAACAGGCAAACTCACACTGCTCGGGGAAACGGACATCACCCGGGAACTCGGCGCGGAGGCCCGGCTGCTGCGCGCCTCGCAGAATGGCGCGATGGTGCTGGTGGCCGGCGCGGACGGCGGGATCGACTATCTCCTCGCGGGTTCGGACGGCATCTCCAGACGCCAGACCTTCCACCCCTTCGGCGACCGCCCGCCGCGCCGCATGGATTTCCTCTTCGGCGGTGTCTCGCTGGTGCTCACGGGCGAGGACGGCCGGCAGGAGCAATGGAGCCTGTTCCGCAAAAGCGAGGACGGCGAGCGCCTGTTCGGCCGGACCAAGGAGTTCCCCGCCCTGGCGGAAGGACCGTTCACATTCGCATCCAGCCAGCGCAACCGCACGTTTCTAACAGGCACCGGACGCGCGCTGTCGATACGCCACAGCACCTCGGGCGATGTCCGCTGGGAAGGCACCGTGGACGTCGATCCGGTGGCGGCCGTGCTCGATGCCAAGGGCGCGCATTTCGTGGTGGCGGGCGCGGACGGCACCGTGCGCCGCCACTCGATCGATGATCCGCATCCGGAGGCCGGCTGGCGGGCGTTCTTCGGAAAAGTCTGGTATGAAGGCGGCGCCGGTCCGGTCTATCAATGGCAGTCCACCGGCGGCACGGATGATTTCGAACCGAAGTTCTCGATGGTCCCGCTGGTTTTCGGATCCCTCAAAGGCACCGGCTATGCCCTGTTGTTCTCCGTTCCCATCGCCCTGCTGGCCGCGGTGTTTTCCGCTGCATTCCTGCCCATGTCCGTGAAACGCGTGGTCAAACCGGTCATGGAAATCATGTCCTCGCTGCCATCGGTCGTGCTCGGCTTTCTCGCCGGATTGTGGCTGGCGCCGATCCTTGA
>JBIJBN010000062.1:0-8468 GCA_044345175.1 Luteolibacter sp. | reverse complement strand
CCAAACCGTGGAGAACGACGGTGTGGTCACGCTGCAGAGCGGCTCGATCACCGGCACCACCGGCTCGCTCGCGTCCGCCGTCGACTTCGAGATGCACAGCGGCAGCGTGAGCGCGATCCTCGCCGGGAGCTGCGGCCTCAACAAGACCACCTCCGGCACGGTGACCCTCAGCGGTGCCAACACCTACAGCGGCGCCACCTCCATCACCGAAGGCACGCTCGCACTGGGTGCAGGAAACACCATCCCGGATGCCAGCGCCATCACACTGGGCGCGGCCACGCTGGATGCCGCCACCTTCACCGACACGGCGGGCACGCTGGCCGTCACCGGCGCGGCCACCATCCACCTCGGCAGCGGCGGCACGCTTGCCTTCGCGGACAGCAGCGCGGCGGACTGGGCCGGCGGCACGCTGACCATCACCGGCAGCTTCGTCTCCGGCAGCTCGCTGCGCTTCGGCACCACCGCCAACAGCCTGACGGCCGGACAGCTCGCGCAAATCAGCGTCCCGGGGATCCATGCCCTCGCATTGAACGACACCGGCTACTTGATCGAAGGCACGGCTCCCAAGCCCACGGTGACGATCAACCAGAAGGATGATCAGGCCGACCCGACAACCGCCTCGCCGATCGAGTTCACCGTGGTCTTCAGTGAAGCGGTGACCGGCTTTGCCACCGGTGACGTGACACTCGGCGGCACCGCCGGCGCGACCACCGCGGAGGTGACCGGCAGCGGCACGACCTACAACGTGGCGGTGAGCGGCATGTCTGGCAACGGCACCGTCACCGCATCGATCGCCGCGGATGTGGTGGACGGCGGCAACTCAGCCTCCACCAGCACCGACAACGAGGTGGGCTACACCCTGCCCGTCACCGGCTTCGCGCTGTGGCAGCAGCTCAATGCCACCGAAGGCGGCCTTGATGCGGACCACGACGGCGACGGCGTTTCCAACGGCGTGGAATACTTCCTCGGCGGCGGCACGGACACCACCGGCCCGACGGCCCTGCCGGCCGTGGTGAACACCGCCGGGGTGCTCAGCATCACCTGGACCAAGGCCGCGGACTACACAGGCGCATACGGCACCGACTTCCGCGTGGAAACGTCCGACACGCTCGCAGGCGGCTGGACCGCCGAGAGCGTCCCGGGCGGCACAGTGAGCGTGGACGGCAATAACGTGACCTACACCTTCCCGGCCCCGCTGGACGCACGCAAGTTCGTACGCCTCGCGGTCACGGGTCCTTGAGTTTACTTCCCGTTGGGGAACCCCCGTGAAGGAACCGCCCATTCTCCGGCGGGTATGGGCTGCCGTTGGCGCATCCATGCAGTGTCAGGACTTCCCGCGGACAGCAGCGCGGCGGACTGGACCGGCGGGACACTCTTGCGTGCAGGATACCGGGTGGGTGCCGGGGACGGCCCAGTAGCCCCGCAAATTCTCATTCCGGCAGGCGAAGACTCCAAGGGATATCCTTGCAAGCTCGCAACCGGATCAGCATTCGAATTCAATGCGAGGCCAATCATCCGCTTCCAAGCCGGCCTCAGGGCAGCATTCCGCCCGTTCGCCAGCCATGCCATCCAGCCTGTGAAGTTCCGGATCGAATTCGGCCGGGAAATCCACTCGCCACATCCGGACAAAAAAAGGGAGCGGCCGCTATCGCGACCGCTCCCGATGATTGTTCGGATGGTTGGAATCCCGAATCAGAAGCTCACGCTCAGCATGGAGCCGGCAACGAATTCGTTTTTCGAACCATTGGTGTAGCTGGAATCGTTGTCATCGCTGAGGGCGATGGCAAGAGCCACGAACGGGGACAGCTTGGCGCAGTCAGCGAAGGCCCAGTCCAGACCGACCTTGGTGGTCCAGGCGGCGCATTGGGCTTGTTCGAACTGGTAGCCAAGGCTGGTGCCAAGGTTGAGGGCGAAGCAAGGAGCCAGATCGAAGCTGCGGCTGAGGGCCAGCTCGCTGTAACCTTCGTTGTCCGTCTCGATGTCCCAGAAGTAGGTGAACGACGCTTCAGCAAAACCGAAGTCGCGGGACACGCTGAAATACACTTCTTGGGCGTCATCAATCTGAGTGAGGACGTCCTCGTTCATGTAATAGATGTAACCCACGGCGGCGGTGAAGAAGCCCAGGTCCTTGGAGACTTCCGCGTAGAGATCGAGTTCGTCGATGTCGTAGTCACCAGGAGCGCCAAGACCAGTCAGACCGGCCGAGCTGGCATCGTAGGAGGCATACCAGGCACCTGCGCTGAGGCCGAGGCCGTTCCATTCGCTGGCGACGTTGAATCCGGCTTCGACGAGGTCGTTGCCGAGGTCGATACCCCGCCACAGATACTCGCTCGTGTATCCCACGTGGAGCTCATAATCCAGACCGGGGAATGCATCGCATTCGGCGGCCGGGGCTGAGGTGGTTGCAGGAGCGCTGGTGGATGTTCCCGCCAAGGCGTTGCCGGCCACAAGGGCGGAGGCAGCTGCCAGGGCGCCAATGGTTTTGCAGTAGTTTTGCATCATGTTGTGTTGGTTTACGGTTGCTGCTTGTGTCCTTGGCTGTGCCGGTTTTGGTGGAACAGACAGGATCGGTTCGGAATCAGCATCCTGCGTGCCAAATGGCTGCCGGACACTTACCGTTGCGTGAATGTTCACGTTTCCGGAAAATCTGTCCAGCAAAAATTTCACACGCGAAATGCGCTCCGCTGGGGGACTGTTAAGGCGCGGCGCGATCTTTGACAAGCCATTAGCGGATTTTTTCGTAGGGATTTGCGGCGTTGATTTGGGAATGCATTATCTCATCCAATGGTGCGGGAAATCCATGGAACTGGCTTGATTGGGTGAAAAGGGGGCAAGGGGAGCGAGGGGCCGGGGTGGGGCGGTGGGATTGGGTTCGCTGGTCCCCCGGGGGGGATCCGGGCGGCTTTTGACCCGATCGCCGGTTTGGCAGGATTTGCGGAGTTTGGCCGGGGGAGGGATTTGTGCGCAGGTGGGAGCGGGGCTTGGGTTCCGCTTGTTCCCGCCCGTGGTTCCGGATGATTTCCGGCGGCTGGAGCAGCGGGTGATGTCGATCCCCGGTGGCCTGGGGATCGGCGGGAATCTGTTTTTGGCTGAGGTGCCGGGATCCCCGGCAGCGCCAAGAGGCGGATTTGGCGGGGTCTGATTCATCATCCCGAAATTGGCACGCCGGATGCTTTCACCCGCCGTGCTGTCCCGTTGGTATCGAAATCAACGGGGAAATGCACTCAACCACCCGATCAACCCTGAACACCATGACAAGTCGATATCTGATGAAAGTGCGGGCCCTCGCGGCCGCGGCGATCGCATTCGCCGCATTCCCATTGGCAACTCACACCTACGGGCAGGATGAGGCGGCACCGCCGGTGTCCGAGTTATCCGCCCCTGCCGAGGCGGCCGCCGCGGCGGAGGCTCCCGAAGTGGACGAGAACAAAGCGGCGTATGAGGAACTGCTCAGCGCCCAGGGGGACACCGCTTACGCGTTTGACTTCTTCACGATTTCAATGGTCTGGACGGTGATTGCCGCCGCGATGGTGTTCATCATGCATCTGGGTTTCGCCACCTTGGAATCCGGGCTCACCCAAATGAAGAACACCACGAATGTCCTGTTCAAGAACGTGTTCATCATCTGCATCGGTCTGCTGAGTTACGCGCTGGTGGGCTTCAACACCCACTATCCGGGTGATTTCAACGGCTTTTTCAGCCTTGGAGGACCGATCGGCGACCTCAATGCGGATGGCGGCGACACGTTCGGCTACGGAGGTGTGGCGTTGTGCATGACCGGCTACGGCGACTTCATTTTCCAAGCGATGTTCGCGGCGACTGCGGCGACGATTGTTTCCGGTGCCGTGGCCGAGCGGGTCAAGCTGGGCAGCTTCATGATCTTCTCGACGATACTGGTTGCCTTGGGCTACACGGTGGCCGGTTCCTGGCACTGGGGTGGGGGTTTCCTCTCCGGTCTGGGTAGTGGTGCCTTCAAGGACTTCGCCGGTTCCACGGTGGTGCACGGTTTTGGCGGTGCCGCGGCATTGGCCTGCGTGATCATCCTCGGTCCGCGTGCCGGAAAATACACGGCGGACGGCATCAAGCCGATTCTTCCGCACAGTCTGCCGCTGGCGACCATTGGCAGCTTGTTGCTGTTCTTCGGATGGTTCGGATTCAATGGCGGCTCGGTTCTTTCCGCGGCTCCCGGTCCGCTTGGTCTGGTGTTCACCACCACCGCATTGGCCGCTGCCGCGGGGGGTCTCGCCTCGATGTTTGTATCCTGGGCGGTTCTGAAGAAGCCTGATCTTTCCATGGCCCTCAACGGCATGCTTGCCGGTCTGGTGAGCATCACCGCCGGAGCGGACTCGGTTTCCGCGGGCAGCTCGATGATCATGGGTGCCGTTGGCGGCGCGCTGGTGGTGTTTGCCATCCTGTTCTTTGACAAGATCAAGGTGGACGACCCGGTTGGTGCGATTTCCGTGCACGGTGTCTGCGGCATCTGGGGCACGCTTGCCGTGGCGATCTTCGGCGAGGGTTTCAGCATGGTTTCCCAGCTGATCGGCGTGGTTTCGGTTTACGGATTCGCCTTTGCGTTCTCGTTCATCCTCTTCTACATTCTCAAGCTCACCCTGGGTGTCCGCGTGGATTCCCAAGAGGAGCATGAAGGACTGGACGTGGCCGAGCACGGAGCGCCGGCCTACAACGACAGCCGGGCATGATCATCAGGGTTGCATCAACGAATAAGTAAACAGCCATGTTACGGGCGGGCCGGCGACGGTCCGCCCGTTTTCGTTTGCAGGCGTGACCCGGCTGGTTTCCCATTCCGCGCGTGAGGCGATGGATCCTGCGGTTGTTTGCGGTGGCGGCGATGGTGGCCTGTGTGGGGTTTGCCGCATGGGCGTGGTTGCGGCCGTATGATGCGGGTGTGGATCCCGGCGCGCGCTGCAGGGTGCTGGGTGTCAGGTTGGAGAGGGACATGTCGTTTTACTGGCTGGATGTGGGTTTGGAGGTCACAGCGGAGGGCGGCCATCGCTTGGGCAGTCCGGTGCGGCTGGTGACGGCCGCTGGGCGCGAGCTGGAGCCGGCGGGCACGCGGTTCGAGAGGCAGGCCGGCGGGGAGGTCACCGGTTTGGGCTTTAAGTTCTGGTTGGAGACCGCCGATCTGGATGGCCCCTTGAAACTCCGGATTCATGATGGCATGCTGGTGATCCGCTCCGGCTCGGGTGTCCCGCGGCTTGGGGCATCCGGTGTCGGATCCTTCTCGACTTCCCGTTGGTGAACCATGGACTGGCTGTTGATCGACAACTCGAACACCCGCACCAAATTCGCACTTGGGGATGCGGCGGGATTGAAGGAATGGCGCGGGGTGCTGCCCACGGCGGATGTGTCGGCGGAATCGCTGGCGGCGGTCACGGCGGGGATTGTGTTTTCCGCAGTGGTGATCGGCTCGGTGGTTCCGGCCAAGGCATCGGTTTTGAAGGATTTTTTCCAGTCAATGGTTCCGCTGCATTTTCTCGGTCATGAGAGTCCGTTGGGGATGGACATCGATTACCCGCGCCCGGGTGAGATTGGTGCGGACCGGCTGGCGAATGCCGCCGGGGTGCTCACGCGGCACGGAGTGCCGGCGATCGTGGTTGATTTCGGCACGGCGGTGACCTTCGACGTGATTTCCGCGCGGCCCGCGTATTGCGGCGGGGTGATCGCGCCCGGGCTGGGTGCGATGTCGGCCTATCTGCCGGGCAAGACCGCGCTGCTGCCGGTGATTGATCTGGAGGAACCGGTGGCGGCGATCGGCAAATCCACCGTGCAGGCGATGCAGGCCGGCGCGGTGATCGGCTACCGCGGGTTGGTCCGCGAGATTCTCGGCCGCATCCGGCATGAGCTCGGCGGCCGGCCGAAAGTGATTGCGACCGGTGGCGACGCGGCATTGATCGCGCGTGGACTCGATGAGATCGATGTGGTCGATCCCGACATCACGCTGGACGGGCTGCGGCAGGTGGCGGCGCGGGTTTTTCAGACCTTGCCGTAGAGCGGGCCGTAGTTCTGGCAGGCGCGGAAATCCGCGGCTTCCAGATCGGCGGTGCCGAAGGCGCGCCATGCGCTGGGGCGGAAGACCCTTTCCTCGCCCACGTTGTGCATGTAGACCGGGATGCGCAGCATTGAGGCGAGCGTGATGTAGAGGTGGCCGACGTGGCCGTGGGTCATCACGCAGTGGTTGGCGCCCCAGTTGTTCATCACCTCGTAGGCGCTGCGGAAAACGCCGCGGCCGGTGAGGATCGGCGCGAACCAAGTGGTCGGCCAGGTCGGGTTGGTGCGCTGGTCGAGGGCGTCATGCACGTCGTCCGGCAGGTCGATGGTGTTGCCTTCGGCGATTTGCAGAGCGGGGCCGAGACCATCGACGAGGTTGAGGCGGATCATGGTGGCGGGCATGCCGCCGCGGGTGCGGTAGCGGGTGCTCCAGCCGCCGCCGGGGAAATACTCGGTGATGGACGGGTGCCAGGTGGTGGCCTTGAGGCATTTTTTCATTTCGGCATCCGAGATTTCCCAGAACGGTTTCATCGCGGGCACGCCTTTCTTGGTTTGCTCGCCGGTGCCGTCGAGTGCGGCCGGGCCGGAATTGATCAGGTGGAGGATGCCGTCGCCGACCAGCGGGTGTTTGACCTTCTTGCCGCTGGCTTTTTCGATGGCATCGAGGCTCCAGTAGGTGCGGAGGTCGGCGAAGATCTGCGCGGTATTGGTGAGCAGCCAGCCGAAGAGCATGCCCGCCCCGTTGAGTGCGTCGTTCTCGGTGGCGACGATGTAGGGTGCGCGTTTGCCGTTCCAGTCGAACGAGGAGTTGAGGATCGCCTCCATGAAGTCGCCATTCGGGAAGTGATCGGTCCACTGGCGCTGGCCTTGGAAGCCTGCGGCGATGGCATTGTGGCCATGTGCCTGCTCGCCGAGTTTCATTTTCTTCAGCACCGGGTTGCCGACCATCAGGTCGCGGGCGATGAGCGCCATTTTCACACTGTCCTGCCACTCGGTGTCGAGTTGGGCGCGCGGGCGGGTGGTTTGCGGCGAGTTGTAGTCCTTGCCCTCCTTGCAGTGTTTTTTGACCCATGCCAGGGCGGTTTCATACTCGGCTTTGTCGTATTGGCCCTTGCGCATGCGGCCGGCGATTTCGCTCATGTCGATTGCCTCGACGCGCATGCCGAACCATTTCTCCCACAGCTTGGTGTCCACCACGGAGCCTGCGATGCCCATCGAGGTGCCGCCCATGGATAGATAGGATTTGCCGCGCATCAGGGCGACGGCCAGTCCGCACTGGGCGAAGGAAAGAAGTTTTTCCCTGACGTCCGCGGGGATCGAGGTGTCGGTGGCGGCCTGCACGTCCTTGCCGTAGATGCCGAATGCCGGCAGGCCTTTCTGGGTGTGGCCCGCGAGCACGGCGGCGAGGTAGACGGCGCCGGGGCGTTCGGTGCCGTTGAATCCCCACACGGCCTTCGGTGTGTGGGGGTCCATGTCCATGGTTTCCGAGCCGTAGCACCAGCACGGGGTGACGGTGAGTGAGACGCCGACGTTGTTGAGCTTGAACTTGTCCGCGCAGGCCGCGGCCTCGCGCACGCCGCCGATGCAGGTGTCCGCGATCACGCATTCGACCGGTGTGCCGTCCGGGTAGCGGAGGTTGGCGCTGTAGAGATCCGCGACCGCTTTGGCCTGCTGCATGGTGCGGGCTTCGAGGGACTCGCGGACGCCGCCGAGACGGCCGTCGATGGTGGGGCGGATGCCGATTTTGGGATAGGCGGATTTTTTCATGGCGGATGGATTGGGGGATGGGTCTTCCCGCGCCGAGATTCCGCCAATCGGAATGTTTTGTCAGCAAATTTCCTTGGTGGCCGGGGGTGACGCGGGCAGCCGTTTCACGATCTGCGCCGCGTGGCCGCGCGGGTCATTCCGGGCGATCAGTGGTGGCCGCCGGGTGTGGCGCGCCGGCCGGGGTGAGCCATCCGATGGCGGTGCCTGCGGCCAGGCCGCAGGCGAATCCGAGCACGTGGCCGGGCACATCGGTGCCGCCGCCGGGCGGGCCGCCGCCGAGCCATCCTAACAGCACCAGGCCCGCCAGCACCGGGGCGGCGGTTTTCATCCACGGCAGGCGCAGGCGGGTGCGCAGCATGGTGGAGAATCCGAGGCCCGAGAGGATGCCCAGCGCGCCAAAGACGGCGGTGGAGGCGCCGATCGAGGTGAAGTCCTGCGGCCATGTGAGGGCGGATGCGAGTGCGTTTCCGGCGGTTCCGCAGGCGAGGATGCATACCCAGCCGCGCCACGGGCCGATGGATTTGGCGACGAGCGTGCCGAAAAACAAGCCGCTGAGCAGGTTGCCGGCGAGGTGTGGCAAGTCGCCATGGAAAAACAAGGCGGTGAAGGGTCGCCACCATTCGCCCCTGCCGATCAGTCCGGTGCTAGATGACGCGGCGAGACCGGTGAGCTCCGGGTGCGTGCCTTGCCAG
>JBIJBN010000313.1:0-2505 GCA_044345175.1 Luteolibacter sp. | reverse complement strand
CACCTGTCCGGTCCCAAATCCCCCTCCCGTTTGATTTTTGTTCGAGCGAACATCTTTTTTCTTGCCAGAGGCCGGATCGCCACCCACAGTCGCACCACGACACCCACATCAGCCATGGCAGCCAAATCCACCACCGAAGAATCCGCCGACGAAAAACTCCTGGAAGCCCGCAAACGCAACCTCGACCTCGCCATCTCCCACATCCAAAAGGAATTCGGCGAGTCCGCCATCATGCGCCTCGGCGACGACCGCTGCGCGGATGTGGATGTGATCCCCACCGGCAATTTGCTCATCGACCGGGCACTCGGCGTGGGCGGCTTCCCGCGCGGACGGATCGTCGAGATTTTCGGCCCCGAATCTTCCGGTAAAACCACCCTCACCCTCACCGCCATCGCCCAAGCACAGAAACGCGGCGGCTTGGCGGCCTTCATCGATGTCGAACACGCGCTCGATCCGCAATACGCCCGCAAACTGGGCGTGAACCTGGATGACCTGCTCATCTCCCAGCCGTCATCCGGCGAGGAGGCGCTGCAAATCTGCGAAGCACTGGTCCGCTCCAATGCCATCGATGTGATCGTGCTCGATTCGGTGGCCGCACTGGTCACCAAACAGGAACTCGATGGCGAGATCGGCGACTCCACGGTGGGCGCGCAGGCCCGCTTGATGAGCGCGGCAATGCGCAAACTCACCGCCCTGATCTCGAAGGCGCGCACCGTATGCATCTTCACCAACCAGATCCGCGAGAAAATCGGCGTGATGTTCGGCAACCCGGAGACCACCCCCGGCGGCCGCGCGCTGAAGTTCTTCGCCTCGGTGCGCGTCGATATCCGCCGCATCGGCCAGATCAAGGCCACCGATGGCACAGTCACAGGCAACCGCACCAAAATCAAAATCGTCAAAAACAAGGTCGCCCCGCCATTCACCGAGGCCGAGTTCGACATCATGTATAACGAGGGCATTTCCTCCACCGGCTCGCTGCTCGACCTGGCATTGGAAATGGAAATCATCCAGAAACGCGGATCCTGGTTCTCCTACAACGGCAACCAACTCGCCCAGGGACGGGACGCGGCCAAGGAACTGCTCAAGGGCGATCCGGCCTTGTATGGGGAAATCGAGGCCAAGGTCTCGGAGGCACTCGAAGGAAAACGCAAAAAATAAGCCGGGCGCCCCAACCATAGGAAACACAGCGCCACCCGTCAGGCCGACCGCTGACCACCCCGCAGCCCTGCCATCCGGCGGCGGGCTGGCGGTTCCACCGGAGCACAGGATGGTTTGCACCAATCCTCCGGCATCCCACGGCCTCCCTCAACCGAAAGCGGCCTGACGCGGCCGCGTGTCCTGTGCTGTTCGTTGTTTTCATTCGCACCCGGATGCGTTGAAGTGCCGCGGCATGTCGGAAACCGGGATTGGGAATGCGGCAGGATCTACCGTCCGGTGGTTGATCCGCATCCCGATGGTTTTCGCCGGTTTCGAGAAGGAAATCCTGCGGGAACTGCACGGGCTGCAACCCAGACGGCTCGGCCGGGATTTCCTGTGGATTCATAGCACGATGCCGGAGCTCATCCGGAACTCAGAGGCCGCGAAATTCCTCCGCTGGAACCTTCCGCTCCACCATGCATGGCCATGCCGGCCATTGAAAACCCCGGGCTTCGTCGAAAAGGCGGCGCAGGCGCTGTGGCGCAAATTCGGCGGCCAACACCCGCAGACAATTCTTGCCGGCCCGCTGGATTCCTCATCCCCGGGCCGCCAATACCACACGCTCGCATCCAATCTGCGCGGCCGGGCACTCCAGCTTTTCCCACCACACGCGGGAAAAATCCGCGACGCGGAATCACAGCAGGCGGACGCACCCACCGTGTTCTGTCTCGTCGGATCCGATGGCTTGTTCTGCGGGATGCACAGCCCGCGGGATGCAAACGGCTTCCACCCCGGCGGCACCCGCTTCATCCGCCAGAACTGGCCCGGCACCATCAGCCGCGCCGGCGCGAAAATCGCCGAGGCGCTCCACCATCTGGCCATGCACCATTCTCCACCGCCAGCCGGCAGCCACTGGCTGGAACTCGGAGCCAGCCCGGGCGGCATGACCTCCGAACTGCTCGCAAAAGGATATCGCGTCACGGCAGTGGACCGCGCACCACTCGACACACGCCTCGATGGAGCGGCCGGCCTGCTGCAACTGCGCGCCGATGCCGGATCCTTCACGCCTCCGCGAAATGTTTGCTACGACGCGATCCTCTCGGACATGAATGGCGATGCGCGGGAATCCATCGCCAGGGTCTGCCGGTTGTCCGGATGGCTCCGCCCGGGCGGACTGGTCGTTTTCACATTGAAACTTCCGGGAGCCGATGGCTTTGCGGAAATCAACCGCCTCGCCTCATCGGTGCAGGAAACCGCCGCGGCGGCAGGGCTCGTGAGAATCGCCCTTTCCCACCTGACCTACAACCGCCATGAGTTCACATTGTTCCTGCAACGCACGGCTTGACTCCGCAGGACACGCGGCCATCG
>JBIJBN010000123.1:0-6189 GCA_044345175.1 Luteolibacter sp. | reverse complement strand
AGCAACGCGTCGGCATCGCCCGCGCGCTCGCCAACAAGCCGCAGGTGCTGCTGCTCGACGAGCCGCTCGCCGCGCTCGACCTCAAGCTCCGCCAGCGCCTGCTGGTCGAGCTCGACGCGATCCATGACGAGGTGGGCATCACCTTCCTCTACGTCACCCACGACCAGGGCGAGGCGATGTCGATTTCCGACACCATCGCCGTGATGAACCAAGGCCGCATCGAGCAGATTGGCCGGCCTGCGGAAATCTACGAAACGCCGCGCACGTCATTCGTGGCCGCGTTCATCGGCGACACCAACTTCCTCGAAGGCCGCGTCACCGAGTCGCTCGGCGCGCGTTTCTCCCGCGCGGACATCCCGGGACTCGGGCCGGTGATGATCGACAACGACAAGCCGGTGCGCCCGGGCGACCGCATCCACCTTTCGCTGCGCCCGGAAAAACTGATGGTCTCGCGTGAGAAACCCTCCAACGGCGAGTGGGACAACATGCTGCCCGGCAAAGTGGAGGATGTCATCTACTTCGGCTCGCACACCCGCTACTGGGTGCGCTGCGGCGAATACCGAATCTGCGCCGAGCAGCAGCACCGCACCTTCCTGCTCGATGAAACGCCGCCCAGCTGGGGCGACTCCGTGTGGCTGCGCTGGCATGCCAACGACGGCTTCCTGCTGGAACAATACCGTGAGGAGGATGAGGAGCTGCTCACGCTGCCGGAGGAGTGAGCGCGGCGGAATGCCTCAGCCTTTCGCCGTGCGCCACGCATCCTCCATCTGTTCGGGAGTGGCCGCTTCCAGCGTGATCCCCTGCTGCCGCAGCAGCTGCTCCATGATGCCGAAGCGCCGCTCGAACTTCACGTTGGCGGCCGCCATCAGGATCTCCGGATCGCTTTTCCGGAAGCGCGCGAGATTCACCACCGAGAAAAACAAATCGCCGATCTCCTCGTCGATGTGGCGCAGGTCGCCGGTCCGCAGCGCGGCTTCGAGTTCATCGACCTCCTCGCGGATTTTGGCGAGCACGCCGGATTCATCCGGCCAGTCGAAACCGGTTTTGGAGGCTTTTTTCTGCAGCTTCGCGGCGCGGGCCAGGGCGGGCAGTCCGTGGCCCACGCCGTGGAGGAACGGCTGGTCCTCATGGCCTTTCTCGGCGCGCTTGATCTCATCCCACTGCCGCAACACGGCCTCCTCGGTGGCGGCATCACCGGCGCCGAAAACATGCGGGTGGCGGCGCACCAGTTTCTCACAGATGCCGCGGGCCACATCATCCAGCGTGTAGCGGCCCGCCTCCGCGGCAAGCTCGCTGTGAAACACCACCTGCAGCAGCAAATCCCCGAGCTCCTCCATGAGGTGCCCGTGATCGCCGCTGCGGATCGCATCGACCGTCTCATAGGCCTCCTCGATGAGGTTGGACACCAGCGACTCGTGCGTTTGCGCGGCATCCCACGGGCATCCGCCGGGAGCGCGCAAACGGTGCATGATGGCGCGCAGCCGCGCGAGCTGGCGGCCCGCATCCGGGCAATCGGTCATTTCGGCGTCGGTCATGAATCGGATGTGTGCCTTGCGGCGGCCTTGCGCAGGATTTCCCGCTCGGCCTCGCAGAGACTTTGGAACCCCTCGCGGGAAATCTTGTCGAGAATCGCATCCACCGCCGTCTCCTGATCGGGCCGCACCCTTGATCGCGGCCTCAACTTGGAAACATACGGCGCGCCGCCAGGGTGCGGTGACAGCCCCGGACCGCGCCCGAGCCAGCGCGGGCGGCGCGTAAGGATGTAGCCGAGCACAGCACCTCCCAGATGCCCGGCCTCCCCGCCCTGGTTGCGGCCGATTTCCAGCAGGATGATGCCGGCGGAAATGGCCAGCAGGGCGACCGCAAGCTGGCGCATCGAGACCTCGATGGGCGGAAACAACAACATCACGCGCAGGTTCGGGGCAATCACGGCGACACCGGTGAAGATGCCGTAAATGCCTGCCGATGCGCCGATCAGCATGGAATCGCCGCCGGGAACCAGTCCCGCCATGGTCAGCAGGGTGAACAACACGGCTCCCGCGCAGCCGCAAAGAAGATAAAACCCGAGGAACCTGCGCGCCCCCCACCAACGCTCCATCCATGGGCCGAAAAAAAACAGGCCGAGACAGTTGAACAGCAGGTGGCCGAGACTGCCGTGCAGGAACTGGAAGGTGACGAATTCCCAAACACGCAAGCCGAAGATCGCGGACTCGATCGTGAATCCGCCCCATTCACGAATCGCATGATCCAGGAACATGTCGGTGAAGAAGACCCCGATGTTGACGCCAAGCAGCCATTTGACGACGGGCGTGAGCCGCGACGGGTTTCCGCCGCCGCGCGCCGCGCCGCGGTGATAATCACGATCCGCCATGCCCATGACGCATGCCTGTATCAGGACGCCGGGCCCGCCGCAAGGCCCGCCCGCGGATCCGGGGACCACTCACAAGCGCACCGCCAGGCGCGTCTGGCGCTCGAGCGGGAATTCACGCGATACACGCACATGGCAGCGGCGGTGGATGCCGATCAGCATCCCGACGGCGGCCAGGCTGAACACCAGGCTGGTGCCGCCGTAACTCACAAACGGCAGCGGCAACCCGTCGTTGGGAAGCAGCGCGGTGGTCACCGCGATGTTCTGGATCGCGGGAATCACGATCACACAGGTGAGCCCGAGCGCGAGACAACGGTTGAACATGCCCGAGGACTGCACCGCGATGCCGCAACCCGCCACGGCGATGAGCACATAACAAAACACCACGCCCATCGTGAACGGCAGGCCCAACTCCTCACCCACCACCGGAAAAATGAAATCAATGTGGGCGAATGTCAGTGTGCCGAATTTCTCGACACCGTTGCCCAGTCCCACACCCCATGGTCCGCCGTTGCCAAGGGCGAGCAAAGCGCGCCATTGCTGCATGCCGCGGTCCAGCTGGTGCACCGGGTTCTCAAGATCCAGCCAAGCGTCGATCCGGGCGCGGCGCACCGCGTCGTTCATCACATACCAGACCACCGCGGCGCCCGCCATCAGCATCGTCGGGATCATGAACCGCAACCGCGTGCCGGCGCAAAACAACACCGCGCCCACCGCGGCAGAGAGCGACAACGCGGAGCCAACATCCGTCTCGGCGGCAATCAGGACGACGGGCAGGCCGGCGATCATGCCGGGCAGGATGAACCCGCGCCAGAATGTGTGCGCCTCGGTGCGCCAGCGGGCGAACCACGCGGCCAGGCAGATCATCACCACGATCTTGGCGGGCTCGGATGGCTGGAACTGTCCCACCACCGGCATCCTGATCCAGCGCTTCGAGCCATAGGTCTCGATGCCAATGCCGGGCACGTAGCACAGCGCCAGCAGGACGCAGGCAATGGCCAGCAGCCAGGGCGCGAGCTTGCGCAGCCACTCCGGCGGGAACCTGACCGCGATGACGGCCGCCACCAGACCCGCCGCCACCATGAACGACTGGCGGATCAGGAAATGATAGGGTTCCTCAACGCCCCTCACCCACGCGCTGGTGCTCGCCAGCATGACCAGACCCAGGGAGACCAGGGCGGCCACCGCGCAGATGAGGATGATGGAACAATAACGGGCCATGGGCGCAACCTGCTTCCCGGAGCATCAGCGCGGATCGCGCGGAATCACAAGTTTCTCACCAACCTTCAACTTGTTCGGATCGGCGATGCCGTTGGCGCTTTGCAACGCCTCCTGACTCACCTTGTGCTTCATCGCGATGCGGTAAAGACTGTCTCCGGGCCGGACCACATAGGTCGCGCCGCCCGCGGCCGACGGAACCGGATCCTGCCGGACCACCACGGCCCGCGGCGCACCGCTGGTCTCCACCGGCTTCGCCTTCACCAGCCCGTGCCCGCTGTCACCCGCGGGCTGCAGGCGGATCGCAGCGACTTCCGGAGCGGCCGCGGTGACAACCCGCTTGGGCGGAATCCTCAGGATCAGGCCCGGCCCGATCTCCACATTCCTGTTCGCCTGGCGCAGATCGCTTTCATCCACACCCTCGGCGGCCGCGATCGCCGCGTAATTGTCACCGGCCCGCACGATGTAGGGCTTGCCGCCGGATGACGCGTGCGAAACCTCCCCGCGCTGCGGATCGGCCGGCGCTGCCACATCCGGCGGACCGGTCCTGACCGCGGTGGATGCCGCGGGCCCGCGGCCGTCCATGAAGCGCTGGTGGACGAAAATCAGCGCGATCGCGACAATGTGGAACAGGAAGATGATGGTCAGCGCGCGGGAAATCCCCGAGCTGCCATCGTCCTCCGTGATGTTGCCGACGCCAGCCGTGGCCGCAACCCGCTGGCGGCGGTTTCTGGTCACGGCATTGAGACGGCGGAAGAGCCCCCGTGATACGGGACGTCGTTTGACGGCGAGTGTCTGGTATTTCATGATGTTTTTTGTTAGATGAGCTGGTGCACCAGGTCGCGGAACGCGTTGCCGCGCTGTTCGTATCCCTGAAATTGATCGAACGAGGAGGTCCCCGGCGACAACAGGACCACCGAACCCTGCGGCGCGAGGGTGCGGGCGGCGGCCACGGCATCCGCAAGCGTGGCCACGGCCTCGCTGGGAACCGCTTGCGAAAAAAGCGCGGCCAGCGGCCGGGCGATCTGGCCGAAGGTCACCGCCGCCAAGGCCTTTTCACGCAACAACGGGATCACAGGCGAGTAATCCAGCCCCTTGTCCTTTCCGCCTGCGAGCAACACCACCGGACGCGTCTGCGACCGCAGCGCGCTTTGCAGGGCATGCAGGTTGGTGGCTTTCGAGTCGTTGAGGTATTCCACGCCATCGAGCGTGCGGACCAGCTCGCAGCGGTGCGGCGGCGGCTCGTATCCCTGAAGCGCCTCGCGCATCGTGGCGGCGGATATCCCGAAAACCGCGCAGGCCGCCATCGCCGCCATCGCATTCTCCGCATTGTGCAGCCCGCGCAATCCGGTATCCCGCTCCAGCTCCAGCCACGGCTCGCCGCCATGGAAAACCGTCCGGCCGTCGGAATACCAATCGGCCGTGGCATCCGTGGTGGAAAACACCACCGTGCGCGCGGTGGGCTGCGGCAGCCCCTCGCCACCGCGCACCACCGCCGTGTCCCGCGCCGTCTGGTTGCTGAAAATCCTCAGCTTGGCCGCACGATAGGCCTCCAGCGTCGGGTAGCGGTCCATGTGGTCGGGCGCGAAATTGAGCCATACCGCCACATCCGGACGCAGCGTGCGGATCGTCTCGAGCTGGAAGGAACTCAACTCCAGCGCCACCACCGCGGGCGGCACCGGCTGCATCACCACTTCGGCAAACGGGGTGCCGTAGTTTCCGCAGGGCACGCCGCCCATGCCGGCGTGCGCCAGAATGCGCGCGACCAGCTCGGTGACGGTGGTCTTGCCATTGGTGCCGGTGATGCCGATGATCCGGCCCTGATAGAATCGGGATGCGAGCTCAACCTCGCCGACCACCCCTGCGGCATGGGTCGAGAATGCGGCGACATACGGGCCGTAGGTGTCGATGCCCGGACTCACCACCAACAGGTCGCTGGCCACCTCCCTGCCCTGCTCCACGCCGGCCAGCGGATGGATGGCGGCGCCCTCCGGCATTCCGGCGAAGGCATCGCGCGGCGCCGCATCCCACACCGAGACGCGGGCACCCTCGCGCAGCGCGAGCTGCGCCGCGGCCCGGCCGCTGCGGCCCGCACCGAGGATGGCGACATGTTTTCCCTTCAGATCCATGATTCAGACAATCTTGAGAATGGCGAGGCCAAACAAGGCGAGCATGATCGAGAGGATCCAGAACCGGATGATCACCTGGCTCTCGTGCCAGCCCAGCAGCTCGAAATGATGATGGATCGGCGACATTTTGAAAATCCGCTTCCGGCGCATCTTGAAACTGCCGACCTGCAGGATCACCGACATGGCCTCCATCACGAAAACACCGCCGATGATCACCAGCAGCAGCTCCTGCTTGGTGCAGATGGCCGCGGTGCCGAGCGCGCCGCCGATCGCAAGCGAGCCGGTGTCGCCCATGAACACCCTGGCCGGGTGGCAGTTGAACCACAGGAAGCCGAACGCCGCGCCGGCCAGCGCCATCAGGAACACGGAAAGCTCGCCGATGTAGAGGTTGTGCGGAATCACCAGGTATTCCACGGCCATGAAATAATGCCCGGCCAGATAGGCGAGCAGCGCGTAGGCGAGCGCGGTGCTGAT
>JBIJBN010000061.1:0-8540 GCA_044345175.1 Luteolibacter sp. | reverse complement strand
TGCCGACGATGTCGCCCTCGCCGGCGCCGAGGTTGTCATAGGCGACCAGCGAGAACTGGGCGGAAAGCGGGGCGCCGCGGGTGCAGGCGGTGTTGAATGAACCGGCATCGAGCGGATTGCACACCAGCCAGCGCCCTCCTTTGAACGAGGGGTCTTGGACATTCAGGGTGACCCTGCCGATGACCTGGGCGACGCGCATGGAATGATCGTGGCTGGTGGATTGGGGTTTGCGGGACGGGTGCGTGCGGTTCGTCGGAAAAACGGGATCTGTCAGCCATGGTCACGGGTTTCATCCATCACACCCTGGATGAAGTTTCTGACCGGTGACTTCTCGTCATGGACGATGTGGCGGGCGCCGATGCCATCGGTGGAGACAAACACCTTGGAGTGCAGGCCGGCGCCGAACAGGTCGATGGCGACCATCGGCGGGCCATGGGCGGTTCCGGCGGCGTCGAGCGGCTGGCACAGCAGCATCCGGCAGCCTTTGAGCGAGGCATGCGCGTGGCTGCTGACAGCGTGGCCGACGATCAGGCAGGGAATCATGGGTTGGATGGCAAGGTGTGTGGGCGGCGGATGGCGGGATGGGGCATCAGATGATGCGGAGGTTTTCCACGAGCACGCAGCGGCGGATGCGGGTGAAGGTTTTGGGGGTGGTGATGCCCTCTCCGGTGGTGGTGGCGATGGAGTAGGAGAGATAGCCCTCGCCGCCGAGTCCAAGCCCTGCCACCGACGGGCCGTTCTTGACGAAGATGGTGGTGTCCATCTCGCGGGCCATGTAGGTCATGTGGTCCACATCCTTGGTGTGGATGATGGCCGAGTGGCGGTAATTGTGCTCGGCACGCTTGGCCTCGCGCACCGCGGTCTCGAAATCCGGACAGGAAACCACCGGCATCATCGGCATCATCTGCTCCTCCTGGACGAAGGCATGGTCGGCATCCGTCTCGGCGAAAAGCATCTGGGTGCCGGCGGGGATCGAGGCACCGGCGTGCCCGGCGAGTTTCGCCGGATCCGCTCCGACGAGCGCGCGATTGACCGAGGCATGGGCGCAGCCGCCACCCTCGCCGGGCTTGAAGGTGAACGCGGCGGCGGTGAGTTTCTCGAGCTGCTGCGCATTGATGCGCGCCGCGCCGGCCTTGGTGAGTTCCTCGCAGAAGCGGTTGAAGACGGATGCCACGACGAAGACGGCCTTCTCGCCGATGCAAAGCAGGTTGTTGTCGAACGCGCCGCCTTCGATCACCGAGCGGGCGGCCTTGGCGAGGTCCGCCGTTTCATCCACGACCACCACCGGATTGCCCGGGCCGGCGCAGATCGCGCGCTTGCCGGACTTCATCGCGGCGGCGACCACGGCGGGGCCGCCGGTGATGGCGAGCAGCGGGATCTGCGGGTTCCTGCAGATCGCATCGAAGGTCTCGAGTGTCGGTTGTTCGATGGTGGTGATGATGTTGTCGATTCCGATCTCGCGGAAAACCGCCTCGTTGTATGCGCGCACGGCCATCGCCGCGCTGCGTGCGCCGCCAGGGTGTGGGTTGAAGACGATGGCATTGCCGGCGGCCACCATGTTGATGACGTTTCCGGTGAGCGTGGGCACCGAGTGGGTGACCGGCAGGATCGCGCCGATCACGCCGAAGGGTGCGTATTCCTCCAGGGTGATGCCACCGTCGCCGCTCATGGCATCCGGGTGGAGCCATTCGGTGCCGGGAACATTTTTGGTGATCTGGAGCTTGGCGATCTTGTGGTCCACGCGGCCGATTTTGGTTTCCTCCATTTCGAAGCGGCCCCATGGCTCCGCATTGGAGACAGCCAGCGTCTTGACGATTTCGATCACCTTGGCGCGTCCCGCCACGCCGAGTTTGCGCAGGCGCAGGTGGGCGTCGCTCGCGGCCTGGGCGGCCTTGTCCACACAGGAGAACACGCCGCGCTCGCCGCCGGATGGTGTGGAGGCGGATGTGGCGGCACAGGCGCAGGACGATTTCGCGGCGGCTGCGGGTGCCGTTGGCTGCGCCTGCCCCGAGGACAGGCGGGAAACGACGGATTCCACCACGGAGCGGAGGATTTCAGGATCGATGGTTTTCATTCAATCGGGATCGGGCGGTTCCGCGCCCGGGCGCGGGGGATGCGGGAGATGGTGGCGGATCAACCGCCCTTGTAGAGCGTTCTGCCCTGGACTTCGACGCGGTCGATGATGGCGACGATGGCAGCGTCCACCGGGATCGACTTGAGGCCCTGGGCGTTGCGGGCGGAGCTGCCCTGGCAGAACATGACGAGTTCGCCCTCGCCGGCGCCGACGGTATCGATGGCGACGATGGTGTTGGAGCCGTCCTTGAATTTGGACGGATCCTTGTCATCCACGAGTTTGGGACGCAGCAGCAGCAGTTTCCTGCCGACCATCTGCTCGTCCTTCTTGGTGGAGACGACTTGTCCGATGACTTCCGCGAGGAACATGGGTCTGGATGGTGGCCTGCGGCCGCCGGCCGGAGTGTGGGCCGGTGGCCGCGGGTGTGATGGGACCGGAGTTACTTGCGGGGCGCGCGGCCTGCGGCATCCTTGGGAAGCACGCCTTCGATCGTCTCGTCCGGGCGGGCGATGACGTGGGCGCTGATGACTTCGCCACCGGCATCCGCGGCGGCCGCGGCACCGGCATCGATCGCGGCCTTGACGGCGGCGACATCACCGGTGACGACGGCGTTGCACATTGCGTTGCCGATTTGTTTCATCGGACCGGCGAGTTCGACGTTTGCGGATTTGAGCATCGCGTCGACGCCGACGACGAGGCAGGCGAGGCCGCGGGTTTCGAGGAGTCCTACTGCTTGTTTGGCCATGGTATGTGTGGGTTGGGGTGTTGTGAGTGGTGGTGTGGAGAGGGAGCGGCGGGTCAGGCGGAAAGTTTGCGGAAGACCTCGCGGGCGAGGATCAGCTCCTCGTTGGCCGGAATGACCAGAATGCGGCCGGCCGAGGCAGCGGTGGCGACATCCGCCTCGATGGCGCGGCAGGCGGCATTGCGCGCCGGATCCATTTCGATGCCGAAGCTGCCGAGGCCGGCGCAGACCGCGGCGCGCAGATCCGGATTGTTTTCGCCGATGCCGGCGGTGAAGACGAGGGCATCGATGCCGCCGAGTTCGATCATGAAGGCGCCGATCCAATGGCGGATCGAGTGGACCAGGGCGTCGAGCGCGAGTTTGGCATCCGCGTGACCGGTGGACGCGGCCTGCAGGATGTCGCGGATGTCATTGGACACACCGGACAAGCCGAGCAGGCCGGACTCCTTGGTGAGCTGGCGCTCGGCCTCATCCAGCGAGATTCCGAGGGTGCGCATTGCGTGTGGAATGGCGCCGGAATCGAGATCCCCGACGCGGTTGTTCTGCGGCAGCCCGCTTTGCGGGGAGAAACCCATGCTGGTGCCGATGGCCACGCCGTTGAGGATTCCGGTCACGGAGCTTGAGCCGCCCAGATGGCACGAGACCACGCGCAGCGGTGCGCCGGAGACCGGACAAGGGCCGTCGAGATACAGGCGGCGGGCGATCTGCGCCACCTCGGTGCGGCCGCACAGCTCGGCGGAGCGTTCGGCGACGAACTTGTGGCTCGCACCATGGAAACCGTAGCGGCGGATGCCGATATCGCGCCAGCTGGCCGGGATCGCGTAATTCGCGGATGCCTCGCTGGTCCACTGGTAGAATGCGGTTTCGAAGAGGGCGACGAGCCGGGCTTTCGGCAGGGCGCGGACGAATTGGCGGATGCCGTTGGCGTAGGGCGGATTGTGGGCCGGAGCGACGCTGGCGAAACCCTCGAGCGCGTCGATCACCTTCTGGTCGGCCATCACGCAGCCGCTGAGATTCCTGCCCAGCACGGTCTTGAAGCCCACCGCATCGATTTCGTCCGGGCTGTTGATGGCGCCTTCGCGAAGCAGCGCGGCCAGGGCGTCATGGATGGCAGCCTCATGGTCCTCCACCCGCTCGTAGCCACCCTTGGCGACAACCTCGCCGCCGCTCTCGTCCATGCGGAAGAGGCGGTATTTGAAGGAAGTCGATCCGAGATTGGCGACGAGGACGAGCATGGGACGGGGTGGATGCAGGAATCCGGGATTTGCTGGAAATCAGCCGATCCACGAGCCGAACCGGGAGAGGTCGTCGTGCGGGCGCGGAATCACCTGCACCGATGAGACCTGGCCGAGGCTGGAGGCGGCGGCGGCGGCGGCATCGAGGCCGGCCTTCACTGCGGCGACGTCGCCGGTGAAGAACCCGGTCACGAGTCCGGAACCGATCTTGTCCCAGCCGGTCATTTTGATGTCGGCGGCCTTGAGTGCCGCGTCCGATGCTTCGAGAAGGGATACGAGACCCTTGGTTTCAATGATGCCGATTGCTTGTTTGGCCATGTTCGTTGGAGGTTGGGGTTGAGGGATCGGGTTTGTCTCAGGCGATGCCGAACTGGCTGAGCAGCTCGGGATGCGGGCGGGCGATGACGTGTGCGGAGACCAGCTCGCCGACGCGGCCGGCGGCATCCGCCCCCGCATCGACGGCGGCTTTCACGCTGCCGACGTCGCCCTTGACGAGCACGGTGAGGAAGGCCCCGCCGATCTGGATTTGGTTGATGAGCTGGACGTTGGCGGCCTTCGCCATCGCGTCAGTGGCTTCGACGCTGCCGACGTAGCCTTTGGTTTCAATCATGCCGAGTGCTTGGCTCATGGTTTTGTGGTGTTGGGTGTGTTGGAGATGTGGGGATTACTTGGTGAGTTCGCAGAATGTGTCGGGCTTGAGGCCGCAGGCGTTGCCTTCGTCGGTGTCGATGTGGACCTCCAGTTTGAAACTCGGATCGACGCGGACGACCAGGTTGTCGAATGTCATGCCGAGCGGCCCGTGGACCTTGAGTTTCATCACATCGAGGTGTTTCACCCCGTAGAAGGCCGCATCGTCGGGGTGCATGTGGACGTGCGGTTGCGCGCGGATCACGCCGTCGGGCAGTTCGAAATAGCCGTTGGGTCCCATCAGCATGCAGCCCGGGGTGCCCTTGATCTCCCCGGACATGCGCACCGGGATATCGAATCCGAGCGAGACGGCATCGGTGAATGCCAGTTCGACCTGGTTGAGGCTCCGGCAGGGGCCGAGGATGCGGAGATTGGAAATGACGCGGCTGCGCGGGCCGATCAGCGTGACGGATTCCTTGGCGGCATATTGGCCGTCCTGATACAGGCCCTTCATCGGAGTGAGCTGGTGGCCTTTGCCGAAAAGAGCCTCGACGGCATCCTGCGTGAGGTGGCAATGGCGGGCCGAAATGTTTACCAGCAAGGCGTTGGGCGCCTTGGCGGCGCTGGGCAGATTCAGGCCCAAACGGGCGTAAACCTGTTCCCTGACCATGTGTTCGATAACGGCACGTGGAGTGGATTGAGCGGGCGTTGCTGCCATGGGTTGATGTAGGTTTTCGTGGATTTGATTGACAAGTCAACCCCAAAATCCCAAAAAAAGCCAACCAATCACAGAAATTTCCACAAATGCTCGCGATTGAAAGACAACGCCGGATTCTGGATCTGCTCACGGAAGGCGGTTCCCTGCGCACCACGGAGACCGCTGAAAAGCTGGGAGTGACGGATGAAACCGTGCGCCGGGACTTTGAGGTTCTCGAAAAGCGCGGGGAGCTGATCCGCATTCACGGCGGGGCGAGCCGCCCGGCCAAGATCCGCGAGGATGTCCCCTTCACCGAACGCCAAGCGATCCACCGGGATGAGAAAAAGGCCATTGCGCGGCTTGCGGCGAGCCGGATCCGGCCGAATGAGATTATTTTCCTGGATGCCAGTTCCACGGTGCTGACGCTGACGGAATTCCTGCCCGATTTCCCGCTGACGATCCTGACCAACGCGCTCAACGTGGTCACCGCGCTCTCGGACCGTGACAACCTCGATCTGATCTGCACCGGCGGCGTGTTTGACGCGCGGTCGCGGTCGTTCATCGGGCCGATGGCGGAAAAATCGCTGCAGCGCTTCAACATCCACCGGATGTTCCTCTCGGGCAACGGCCTGCATGCCACGCGCGGCGTGGGTGAGAGCAACTCGCGGCAGGCCGCCTTCAAGGAGCGGGTGCTGGCCGGAGCCGAGGATGTGGTCTTTCTGGCGGATCACTCGAAACTCGGTCAAAAGGCCCCGTTTTTCTTCGCGTCCGCAAACGATCTCAGCTGCCTGATCACCGACCGGCAGGCGGACAGTGAGTTTGTGGAGGAACTCAGGATCCTGGGCGTGGAGGTCATGATCGGCGGCTGAACGCGGCCGCGGAGCGCGCGACTTTTGCTCTTGCCAGACGTGGCGGAATCCGTCACCCGTGTGCTGTTCACATGATCACACGTTTGTTCTCAGCAGCCCTGCGTGGTGTCGATGCACAGGAGGTCGAGGTCGAGGTCAATGCCCGTGGCGCGGACAAGCCGCAGGTCGTCATCGTGGGTCTGCCGGATGCCGCGGTGCGCGAATCGTCACAACGCGTGACCTCGGCCATCGGCGCCTCCGCATTGTATCTGGCGGATGGCGTCAAGACCGTGAACCTCGCTCCCGCGGATTTGAAAAAAGAGGGCCCGTCGTTCGACCTGCCGATCGCGCTGGCGATGGTCGCCGCGAGCCGGACCCGGCCATTTGACGCGGATGATTGCTGCGTGGTGGGCGAACTCGGGCTGGATGGCGCGGTGCGGCCGGTCAAGGGAGTGCTGCCGGTGGCACTGGAGGCGAAACGCCGCGGCAGGAAACGCATGTTGGTGCCTGAGGCGAATGCCGCCGAGGCCGCGGTGATCGACGGTATCGAGGTCTTCCCGATCCGCAGTCTGAAACAAGCCTGGGATTTTCTCGAAGGCGATGAGGTGATTGCGCCGTTCAAGCTCGACCGCCGGGCGTTCTTCAACTCCCGGCGCGGCGATGAGGTTGATTTCGACGAGGTCAGGGGCCAGCACCATGTCAAGCGGGCCCTGGAGGTGGCCGCCGCCGGATCGCACAACCTGCTGATGGTCGGCCCGCCGGGCACCGGCAAGTCGATGCTCGCCAAGCGCATCCCGTCGATCCTGCCGGAGATGACCGAGGACGAGGCGATCGAGACCACCAAGATCCACTCCATCAGCGGGATGCTGGATCCCAGGCGGGCGTTTCTCACGACCCGGCCGTTCCGCGCGCCGCACCACACGATCTCGGACGCAGGTCTGTTAGGCGGTGGCACGAACCCCGGCCCGGGCGAGGTGTCCCTGGCGCATCACGGCCTGTTGTTTCTCGACGAGCTGCCCGAGTTCCGCCGGTCGACCCTCGAAGTGATGCGCCAGCCGCTTGAGGATGGCGATGTGACGATTTCCCGCGCCGCGGGGTCCCTCACCTTCCCCGCCCGCTTCATGCTGGTGGCGGCGATGAACCCGTGCCCGTGCGGGTTTTACGGCGACATCAAGAGGCAGTGCCGCTGCTCGCCGCGGCAGATCGAGAACTACCGCCAGCGCATCAGCGGCCCGTTGTTGGACCGCATCGACATCCACTGCGAGGTGCCACTGGTGGACTTCCGCGAGCTTTCGGCCGATTCCCCTCCGGGCGAGAAATCCGCGGCGATCCGTTCCCGGGTGGTGGAGGCGCGCCGCATCCAGCAGGAGCGGTTCAAAAAATCCGCGATCAGGACCAACTCCGCGATGACTCCGCGGCAGATGAAGGTCCACTGCCGGATCAATCCGGAAGCCGCCGGCTACCTCGAACACGCGATGGAGGAAATGAACTTCTCCGCCCGCGCTCACGACCGGATCCTCAAGGTGGCGCGGACGCTGGCGGATCTCGCGGGTGCGGAGAACATCCGCCCGGCCGACGTGCTGGAGGCGATCCAATACCGCTCGTTGGACCGCAAGTTGTTTTCATGATCAGGCGCCGGTGCGCGGCCGTGGCCGGCTGGTGATCCGGCATTGACCGCGCGGGGTGCCGCGGGCATAGAGGCATGATGGTGATGCGCATCCTGCAGGGGCTTGTGGCCATGGCGGTCCTGACGGCACAGGCGCGTGCCGCGGATCCGGTGGATCAGGACGCGCCGCGGGTTTTGATGATTGGCGACGGGAGTCTGCAGGTGACGGACCTGACACCGTGGCTCTCGGTGATGCGGGATCCGGGCGCGCAGCTCGGCATCAGCGAGGTGATCGCGGAAGACGCGCGCTTTGAGGCAGTGAAGAGCAAGGTTCCCGCGTTCGGGTTCACCAGCGATGCGGTTTGGCTGCGCTTCACGGTGCGCTCGGAGGCGGAGGATGTGCGGAATCTGCTCGTGCACCTCGGCACGGCGCGGCCAAGCCATGTCACATGGCATGTGGTCGCCAATGGACAACCCGGGCGCTCGCTGGCCAATGGCGCGGCCGACCTGCCGCGCCGCTTGGAGCGCCTGCCGATGTTCAAACTGGCGGTGCCTCCGGGAGAGGAGCGGACGGTTTACCTGCGTGCCGCCTCGGACACCTCGGTCTGGCTGCCGCTGAGGATCGGCGATGCCGAGTGGATCGGGAAATTCAGGGTTCAACAGGCATCCGCCGACGCGCTGTTGCTGGGTTTCTGTGTCGCGATTTTTTTC
>JBIJBN010000060.1:0-8549 GCA_044345175.1 Luteolibacter sp. | reverse complement strand
CGAGGGCCGCGGCCGCTCCGAGGAGTTCCGCCCGCAGGGCCCGCGCCCTCCAAGAGGCCGCCAACCGGTCAAACTGACGTGGTGGCAGAAGCTGCTCAAGGCGGTCGGCCTCTACAAGCAACCCCAACCGGCCGGCAAACCGGCCGTCAGGCCGCAAGGCGAACCCAAACCGGTCAAGTCCAACGTCCGCAACGCCCGCAGCGGTGAGGCGGATGCCGCGCCGAAATCTGCTGATGCCTCCGGCAGGCAGCGTGGCGGCCGCGGTGGCGAAGCCCGCGCGCGTGGCGGTGACGGCACGTCCGTGGAGTCGCCGCGCGTCTATGTCGGCAACCTGTCCTATGATGTGACCGAGCAGGACCTGCAGGAGCTGTTCAAGGGCATCGGCGGGGTGCGGAATGTGGAGATCGTTTACAACCGCAGCACCCACCGCTCCAAGGGCTATGGGTTTGTGGAAATGCTCCACAAGGATGAGGCGGTGCGCGCCGTGGAAGTGCTGCACGACCAGCATTTCATGGGCCGCAAGCTGCTCGTCTCCGGCGCCAAGTCGAAAGGCCAGGACGAGCGCGAGGATCGCGATGACGAACGCGAGGCCCGCGCGTCCCGCACCGTCTCGCTCGCCCCGCTGCCCGCCGCGGCGGACGCCGCCGCGCCGGATTCCGGTGTGGCGCAAGCATCGGGCGTATCCACCGAATCCGCCGCCGCGCCCGCTGACGGCGAGCCGGTGATCCACACGATTGTCGAAAGCGTCGTGGAGGAAACCGCGCCGAAGAGCGAGGTCGCCTGATCCCGCGCCGCGGAAGGATCTGCACATCACCACCCCCGCCCGGATCATCCGCGGCGGGGGTTTTTTATTGCCGTGGTTTCCGCCTGGTGTCGCGCACTCCGTTCTCGCCACGCGGCGGCCCTGTGGTTTCACTCCGCGCGCCGATGGCATCCCCGTTTTCCCTCAATTCCCTCAATCCGGCGCAACGCCGCGCCGTCGGCACGCTCGACGGACCGGTCCTGATCCTGGCCGGCGCGGGCACCGGCAAGACACGCACCGTCACCTGCCGCATCGCCCACATGCTGGACCGCGGCATCCCGGCGGACCAAATCCTCGCCGTCACCTTCACCAACAAGGCGGCCGCGGAAATGCGCGCGCGCATCGACGGCATGGTCGGCCGCAAGCCGGCCGCCGGAATGACGGTCTGCACTTTCCACTCGCTGTGCGTCCGCCTGCTGCGAGGCGGCATCGACAAGCTCGGCTACAAACGGAATTTCTCGATCTGCTCGCAATCCGATCAAACCGGCCTGATGAAGCAGCTGCTGGTGCGCAAGGGCGGCTCCGATGAGAAGATCAAACCGGAGACGGTGCTGGCCGCGATCTCGAACGCCAAGAACAAGGGCCTCGATCCGGCGGATCTGGAGGATGGGTTTTTCGCCACCCTCGCCACCGCCTATCAGAACGAGCTGCGCGCGCGCAACGCGGTGGATTTCGATGACCTCCTGCTCTTCGGCGAGAAGGTGCTGCGCGAACACGACGGGGTGCGCGACATGTTCCGCCAACGGTTCACCCGCGTCACCGTGGACGAGTTCCAGGACACCAACGCGCTGCAGATGAAACTGCTCCAACAGCTCGTCGGGCCGCCCCACCATGTCTGCGTGGTGGGCGATGACGACCAGTCGATCTACGGCTGGCGCGGAGCCGAGAGCGCGAACATCCTGGAATTCGAGCGCTTTTTCCCGAATCCGGAAGTGATCCGGCTGGAGGAGAACTACCGCTCGACCGAGGCGGTGCTGCACACCGCCAACAGCCTGATCCGGCACAACCGCGGCCGCCGCGGCAAGATCCTGCGCCCCACGCGCGCGGGTGGCGACAAGGTGCGCGTCATCGCCATGCCCGGCGATGACGAGGAGGCCGGCCTCATCGCCGGGGAAATCCTCGCCGGCATGAACGCGCCGGGCCGCAAGTGGGAGCACTTCGCCATCCTTTTCCGCACCAACAACCAGAGCCGCAAGCTCGAGCTCGCGATGCGCGAACACAAGATCCCATACCGGATCGTCGGCGCGCAGAGTTTTTATGACCGCCGCGAGGTGCGCGATGTGCTGGCCTACGCCCAGTTGCTCGCCGCCCCGGATGCGGATGTGCCGCTGCTGCGGATTCTCAACGCGCCGAACCGCGGCATCGGCCAGTCCACCGCCGTGCTCGCCACCGATTGGAGCCGCGAACATCATGAGTCGGTCTGGCAGGCGCTCTGCGATCCCTCGTTCACCGCCACGGTCGGAGCGAAGACGCGCGCGGCCATCGAGGCGTTTGTCGCATTGATCGCAGGAGCCAAAAGCCGCATCGACATCAGCCGGGAAAACCCCGCCGACGTGCTCGACGCGTTGCTCCGTGAAATCGAATACCTGCCGTGGCTGGATCGCGGCTGCAAGACGGACCAGGAACGCCAGCAACGCGGCGAGGGCGTCCGCATGGTCATCGATTCGCTGCGCTCGCATGTGGCCAAGGGCCGGAAACTCCAATCCTTTATCGACGATGCCGCGCTCGCCTCCGAGCGCGAGGATGATGATCTCGAGAAGAAGCAGGGAGTCACGCTGATCACCCTGCATGCGTCCAAAGGACTCGAGTTTCCCGTCGTCTATCTGGTCGGCCTGGAGGAGGGCTTCCTCCCGCACAGCCGCAGCATCGCGGAGGGCACGCGGGATGAGGAGCGCAGGTTGTTGTATGTCGGCATCACCCGCGCGCAGGACCGGCTCACGATGACGTATTGCTCGAAACGTGTGAAATGGGGCCAGGAAACCGCCTGCCAGCCGAGTTCGTTCATCGGCGAGCTGGATGACGCGCATCTCGAACACACGACGTATGAGGATGTTCTCGGCGCGGAGGCGAGCAGCGAGGATCTGGCCGGCTTCTTCGGCAACCTGAAGGGGATGCTGGACGGGATCTGACGCGTGCCGCACGGCTTCATCCCGCCGTTGCGGCGATCAGGTCGTCAAGGTGCCCGCCCCTCGCGGTGACCCATTTGCCCTTGCGGATCACCCGCGTGAAACCCAGTCCGCTTGCGGCGGCGGCGGTGAACACGTCCCATGCTTGGCTGGCGAGAATGCCGGAGACCACCAGGTCGCCGCCGGGCGCGAGTGCCTTGGCAATCACCGGCCAGGCATCGATCAACACCGTGGAAAAGAGGTTGGCCAGCACCACGTCGTCACCGCGCTTGCGCGGCTTCCATTTGAGCACATCCCGCCGCACGGCCGCGATCTCCGGCGTGCCGTTCCGCTCCGCATTGCGCACGGCCGCCGCCACCGCGAAGGGATCGAAATCGCAGGCGGACACCCGGCCCGCGCCCAGCTTGCGCGCGGCGATCGCCAGCACGCCGGTGCCGGTGCCGAGATCCGCGGCGGACCATGCGCGGCCCTTGCGCTCGCGTGAGATGTCCACCAGCAGGCGCAGGCAGGTGGAAGTGGTGGCGTGATCCCCCGTGCCGAAGGCCATTTCCGGAGGGATGCTGATGATTTCCCGTCCGGGGTGCGTCCTGCGCAGCCGCGCGAGCGCCGCCGCACGGGTCTCGGCGGTGAGCAGCAGGGCATCCCGCACCTTGACCGGCCGCGGCGCGACTGTCGGCTTGCGCCACTCGTCGCCGGTGATCTTGCGGATGGTTCCGCCGAAGCGCGCACTCACGTCCCGCGCCTGCCGCATGCTCTTGCAGAACAAGTGCACGCGGATGGATCTGCCACCCTTGAGGTATTCGATGACGTGGTTTGGATCGTTGGCGAATCGCTCCTCCCACAGATCCATCCATCGCACAGCGGAAACTTTCGACCAGACAACCATGGCGGCCGCAAGACTGGGTCGGCCGCCGCTGCCGAGTCAATCCGCTGTCAGCGCAATCGATGCCTGCCACAACACGCGGTCACGGCAGCTTGGAAAAAACAAATCCCCGGCACCTGCGGATGGCGCCGGGGATGCATGGTGGCCGCGGTCGCGCCGTCTCCGGCTCAACCGGGAATCAGGGTTTTCACCGCGTCGCGTTCTTCCTTGAGCTCGGCGATGGTCGCATCGATCTTCGCCTGGCTGAATGCATCGATCGGCAGGCCTTGCACGACCTCCCACTTGCCGTTCGAGACGGTCCGGATCGGCATCGAGGCGATCAGGCCTTTTTCAATGCCGTAGGAACCGTCCGAGCAAACCGCCACCGAGTGCCAGTCGCCCGCCGGGGTCGGGGTGATCAGGCTTTTCACGGTGTCGAGCGCGGCATTCGCGGCGGATGCGGCGGAGGATGCGCCGCGGGCCTTGATGATGGCCGCACCGCGCTGTTGCACGGTGGTGATGAACTCGCCCTTGAGCCACTCGACGTGCGAGATGACATCGGTCGCCGGGCGGCCGTGGATTTTCGCATTGGTGAAGTCCGGATACTGGGTGGCGGAGTGGTTGCCCCAGATGCACATGTTGGTCACCTTGGAAACGTGCACGCTGGCCTTGGCGGCGAGCTGGCTCTTGGCGCGGTTTTCATCCAGCCGGGTCATCGCGAAGAAACGGTCGCGCGGCACGCCGTCGGCATTGGCCATGGCGATCAGGCAGTTGGTGTTGCATGGATTGCCGACCACCAGCACGCGCACGTCGTTGGCGGCGTTGCGAGCGATCGCCTTGCCCTGGCCGGTGAAGATCTTGCCGTTGATGCCGAGCAGGTCGCCACGCTCCATTCCCGCCTTGCGCGGCACAGAACCGACGAGCAGGGCCCAGTTCGTGCCCTTGAAGCCTTCGTTGAGATCAGACGTGCCGGTCACATCATGAAGCAGCGGGAACGCGCAGTCATCCAGCTCCATCATCACGCCCTGCAGCGCGGCCATGCCGGGCTCGATCTCGATCAGACGCAGATTCACAGGCTGGTCGGGGCCAAACACGGAACCGGATGCAATGCGGAAAAGGAGGGCATAGCCAATCTGGCCGGCCGCACCGGTGACGGAGACGGTAATGGGTGCTTTCATAAGGGGATCTTGGCTCTCAAGAGCGGGGCACGTTAGGGAACATCCGCCGCACGGTCAACCCGCAACCCACCCCGCTTTCTGCCAAATCCTCCGCGCCATTTCCCCCGTCCCAACCCGGCTCACACCGCCATCCACGCGGCACCCGGCGTGAAAAACCGCGGTTTGATGATCGATGCGGCGGGTTTCGGACAGAGCGGCCCGGGCATGCCGGGGTGGGGGATCAGGCGGTGGAATGGTCAATTCCGGGCTTCCAGCATCGGCGCGGCGGCGTTTGAATGGCGGCATGACCGACATGCTGGTGCGCCTTTACGATTTGCCTGAAAGCGCGGAGCTTTATGCCGCGGTGGCGGCTGGGGGTGTCACCCTGAGGCGCGCGCGCGCGTTTGAAAAACACACGGTGGCGGAATTCGCGCGGACATTCTCCGAAAAATGGGCGAGCGAAGCCGAGGTGGCGCTCAGCCGCCAGCCGGTCGCTTGTTTCATTGCCACCCGGGACCGGCGGATTCTGGGGTTCGCCTGTTATGACACGACGATGCGCGGGTTTTTCGGGCCTACCGGCGTGGCGGAGGAGGCCCGCGGGCTGGGTTTGGGCAAGGCCTTGCTGTTCAAGGCGCTGGAGGCGTTGCGCGAGGGTGGCCATGGTTATGCCATCATTGGCGGCGTGGGGCCGCGGGAGTTTTATGCCAAGGCCTGCGGTGCGATCGACATCCCCGGCAGTGATCCCGGGATTTACGGCGATCTGCTGCCTTGAGCGCGCTCAGGCGAAGGCTTTGAGGAAGCCCACCTCCAATGCGAGTGATTCCGAGGCGTTGGTCTCGAGGGTGCGCCGCAGTGAGTCGAGCGCCTCCATGCGCTGCAGCAACCGGGTTTCGGATTCGGTTTCGATGAGATGCTGCAGGGCCTGCACCGAGTCTGGAAAATCGAAGCCGCGGGATCCTGTCTTGAGCCGCAGCAGGTCGGCCATCCAGGCAGTCAGCACATCGAGCAGGCGGGCGCGGCTGTCCAGGTATTCCGCCTCGGCATTCGCCTTGTGAAAGACCTGCCGCTGCTTGAGCCATGCGCCGTCGGTGGCATCCTTGTAGGTGGCGGTTTCCTCTTTTTCGGCGGCTTTGGCTGCGGCTTCGGCGGCATCCCGGCAGCGTGCGAGGAACGAGGAGAATGTGGCCTTGAGATGGAGCGCGCCCACCGGGGTGCCGAAGCCGCGGGTGGCGGCGCGGTTGAGTGCGGCCACCAGTTCCGCACCGCCGTGCTCGAGCAGCGGGCGGCCGCCGAGCAGCGGCACCCGGACGCAGCGCGAGAGGATGGTGGGCAGCAGGCGCTGGGGATTGGCGGTGAGCAGCAGCAGCAGCGTGTGGCGCGGCGGCTCCTCGAGGGTCTTGAGGAAGGCGTTGGCGGCCTGGTCGTTCATGCGGTCGGCCTCGGTGATGACGCCGGTCTTGCAGGTGCCGCCGGGTGCGGCGAGGTGAAGTGTCTGCTCGAGGTTGCGGATTTCTTCCACGCTGATGCGCCGTGATTTCATGCGTGGCCGGATCACGCGCACCCAGCCGCTTTCCATTTCATCGAGTGCCGGGGTTGTCACCGGTTCCGGAGTGCCGAAGAGGTCGCCGCCGCCGGATGAGGCGCCTGTGCCATTGACGAGCTGGATGATGCGCGCGGCGAGATGTTCCTTGCCGGAGCCATGCGCACCGCTGATCAGGAACGCGTGTGCCAGCCGTCCGCGCCGGTGGGCGGAGGCAATCAGTTCGTGGGCGCGGTCCGCGGTGTAGGCCATGCGTGCCGCATCGTTTCACGGGCGATGGCCAAGGCAATCCGAAATGCGGTTCTCATGCGTCCCCGCCGAAGCGCCCGGCCAGCAGCCTGCGGCGGAAGCCGAAGATCCACTCGAGCTTGCGGCGCACGAACAGGCGGTGGGCGATTTCCCCGAGCGGGCCGAACGGCAGCGCGTAGTGGACCTGATCCCGCATCAGGCAGCCTCCGGGCGCCTCGGCGAATTCATGGCGGTGATGCCAGAATCTGTATGGGCCGAAGCGCTGTTCGTCGATGAACGAGCGGCCGGGCTCGACGCACTTGATCTCGGTGACCCAGCAGACACGCACCAGCGGGGCGATGCGGACGCGGTAGGTGATGATCTGGCCGTCATGCACGCGTCCCGCGGGCGGACTGGTGATTTCAAATCCGAGGTCCGGCGGGGTGATCGCGTCGAGGTTCGCGGGCGATGAGAAAAAGTCCCATGCCTCGGCAGGGGTGACCGGAAGGATTTGTTCCTGCTCCAGGGTGTGGATTCTCACCTTGAGGCCTCCTCGAAGCGCCTGGACACGGCGGACCAGTCCACCACATTCCACCACGCGGCGATGTAGTCGGGCCTGCGGTTCTGATAGAGAAGATAATAGGCGTGCTCCCAGACATCCAGGCCGAGCAGCGGCACGCCGGTTTCGTTTTCCGGCACGATGCCATTCATCAGCGGGTTGTCCTGGTTGGGTGTGGTGGTGATTTTGAGTTGGCCGCCGGAGGCGACGAGCCATGCCCAGCCGGAGCCGAAGCGTTTGGCCGCCGCATCGTTGAAGGCGCTCTTGAACGCATCCATCGAGCCGAAGGTGGCGGCGATGGCGGCGGCGAGTGGTTCCGATGGCGCGCCGGACCCGGCGGCGGGCGTCAGGGTTTGCCAGAAGAACGTGTGGTTCCAGTGGCCGCCGCCATGATTGCGCAAGGGCGTGCGCAATGATTCGTCGGTCACAGCCGCAAGTCCCGCAAGCAACTGGTCGAGCGGTTGCTTGGCCAGATCGGGCGCTGTGGCAAGTGCCGCGTTCAGGCCGGCCACATAGGCGGCGTGGTGTTTGCCGTGGTGGATTTCCATCGTCCTGGCGTCGATGTGCGGTTCGAGCGCGTCCGCCGGCCAGGGCAGCGGCGGCAGGGTGTGGGCCGTGGGTGCCGCCTGCGCCGCTCCGGGAAACACGGTGGTCGCGGCGGCCGCAGCTGCGGACAGATGGACGAATTGACGGCGGTTCAACATGCCGGGTGTGTTCATGATGCCGGATTTTTTACACCGGATCCGCCGGGATGCAAACGCATCCTTGCGGCGTCATGCGGTGCGCCTGCGCTCCCTCAGCGACCAGAATCCGAAGAAGGCGATCACCACGAAGCAGACGAGCGGCAGGACGAATGAGGCGCGCACGCTGGCCAGTTCCATGAAGCCGAGATTGACGGGCGGCAGGTCGATGATGGCGCCCTGCAGCGGAGGCATCAGGCAGCCGCCGCCGATGGCGAGGATCAATCCCGCGGAGCCGAGCTTGGCGTCGTCACCCAGCCCGTCCAGCGCGATGCCGTAGATGGTCGGGAACATCAATGACATGCAGGCGGAGACGCCGATCAGGCAGTAGAGCCCGGCGTAGCCGTGGATGAAGATGGTGCCCGCGGTGAGCAGCATGCCGCCCAGCGCGAGGGTCGCCAGCAGCATGCCGGGTTTCACGTAATGCAGCACGAAGGTGCAGATGAAGCGGCTGGAAACGAAAATGATCATCGCGAGGATGTTGCAATTCTGCGCGGTGGACTTGGACAAGCCGAGTTCGAGCTCGGCGTATTGG
>JBIJBN010000312.1:0-2533 GCA_044345175.1 Luteolibacter sp. | reverse complement strand
CGTTGAGATGATCGCTGAGGAAATGGTTTCCGGAAATGATGGCGAGCACGGCCAGCACGGTGAGCGGCAGCCACATGACGGGGCCCACCTCACGGGCATGCGATGCATCCTCCGAGCGGGGTTTGCCGAGGAAGGTGACCACGAAGGCGCGGGTCATGTAGAAGGCGGTGAGGAAGGCGACGCCGGTGGCGATGGCGAAGAGCGGTTTGTTGTTGTTGAAGGCGGCGGCCAGGATCTCCTCTTTCGACCAGAAGCCGGAAGTGACGTAGGGCACGGCGACGAGTGCGGCGGTGCCGGCGGCGAAGGTGGCGGTGGTGACCGGCATTTTTCCCGACAGCCCGCCCATTTTCCAGATGTCCTGCTGGTGGTGGCAGGCGAAGATGATGGCACCTGCGCCGAGGAACAGCAGCGCCTTGAACCACGCGTGGGTGTAGAGGTGGAACATGCCCGCCTCGCCCGCGAGCATGCCGACCGCCATGATCATGTAGCCGAGCTGCGAGAGAGTGGAGTAGGCGAGGATGCGCTTGATATCGTCCTGCTGGGTGGCCATCAGCGCCGCGAGCAGCGCCGTGAGGCCGCCGACCCACGCGATGGTGGTTCCCGCGAATCCCGCGAAGGCCTCGCTGCCGATCGAGAGCTGGAGGCGGAACAACATGTAAACACCGGCCGCCACCATGGTCGCGGCGTGGATCAGCGCGGAGGCGGGCGTGGGGCCCTCCATTGCGTCCGGCAGCCAGACATGCAGCGGGAGTTGTGCGGACTTGCCGACCGCGCCGCCGAAGATGCAGAGGATGGCCACGCCGAGAACTGTGGCGGGTGCGGACGCCACTCCGCCGCCGTCGGCCCATGATTTGAGTCCCTCGAAGGTCAGGCTGCCGGAGATGCCCCATAGCAGCAGCACGCCGATCATGAACGAGAAGTCGCCGAGGCGGTTGCAGAGGAAGGCCTTCATGCCGGCGTCCGCCGCGCTGTTCTTGAGATACCAGTGGCTGATGAGCAGGTAGGAGCTGAGGCCCACCAGTTCCCAGAAGATGAACATCATGATGAAATTCGCCGAGAGCACGATGCCCGTCATCGAGAACATGAACAGGCCGAGTCCGCAGAAGTAGCGGGTCACCGAAGCATCCTCCCTCATGTAGGCGAGCGAGAAGACATGCACGAGCAGGCCCACTCCGGTGACCACCACCATCATGCCGGTGGAGAGGTGGTCGAGCTTGAGGGCGATGTGGATGTCCAGGCCGCCGATTTCCGCCCATGAGAAGCCGGTCGTGCCGGTGGTATCGAGCAGCAGCAGGGAGATGGCAAAGCAGGCGCCACAGGCGGCCGTGGCGAGGTAGGGGACCAGCGGGTTGCGGCGCAGCACCAGTTGGTTGAGCGCGGCGACCGCGATCGGCAGGTAAAAGAGGATCCAGACGGGGTTCATTGGGGAAACGGGCGGGGAGCAGGGATGGGATCAGCCTTTCAACGTGGTCAGTTCGTCGGTATGGATCGTCTGCTGGGCGCGGTAGAGGGCGACGATGATGGCGAGGCCCACGGCGACCTCCGCGGCGGCCACGGTGATGACGAAGAAAACGAGCATTTGGCCATGGTAATCCGGCAGGCCGTTGATGGTGTTGAAGCGTGAGAATGCGACCAGGCTGAGGTTCGCGGCGCTGAGCATCAGCTCGAGGCACATGAAGACGACGATGATGTTGCGGCGCAGCACCACGCCCGCCAGGCCGGTGGCGAAGAGCAGGCCGGAGACAAGGAGGTAATCGTTGAGGGATGCCATGAATGGTGCGGGGATTCGGGATCAATCGGATCCGGCGGACCGGATGGACAGCGTGACCACGCCGACGGTGGCGACGAGCAGCAGCACGCCGAGGATCTGCAGTGGCAGGTTGTAGCCGGTGAAGAGCGTGTGGCCGATGAGCTGCACATCGGGCAGGCGGCCGTCCTTGAGCGCGGTGGCGATGTTCCCGTTCTGGTCGAAATGCGTGGCGGCCGCCGCGAGCGCATCGCGGTCGAGCGGCGGGGCGGAGCGGTCCGGGGTGCGCGAGAGGATGCCCGCGAGCTGGACGGCGAGGGCGATGACCAGCGAGATGCCTGCGGCGAGCGGGGCGAGGGCTTTGGCGCGTTTTTCCTCATGCCTGAGGTCGAGCAGCATGATGATGAACAGGAAGAGCACCATCACCGCGCCGGTGTAGACGAGGATCTGGATGATGCCGACGAAGAAGGCGCTGAGGCCGATGAAGAGTCCGGCGAGGCCGATGAAGCAGGTGACCACGGAGAGCGCGCTGGACACCGGGTTGCGGAAAGCGACCACCGCCGCCCCGCCGGCGAGCATGATGGTGGAGAAGAACCAGAAAAGGTAGGAGGGCATTCGGTTGTTCGTTGAAGGTGGTTGATCGTTGATGGGGAGCTGGCCGGCAGGTGATTTCCACCGGCTCCAGCCCAACAACCTCTGACTTATTTCAGCTCATTCCACTTGTTGACCAGGCCGGTGCGCACGCCGCCGATTTCGTAGAGGCGTTTCTTGTCGTGCACCATGTCG
>JBIJBN010000311.1:0-2545 GCA_044345175.1 Luteolibacter sp. | reverse complement strand
ACGGTCAACCTTTGCGAACAAATCAGGATCGCACCAGCCGCGCCGCGCGCACCAGTTCCAGAACGCAAGACCGATCCGCGAGTGACCAGCGGCGCTTGTCGGTGTCATCCCGGCAGGCGCGACTATGTTTTGAAGTTCCTCGCGTGTGATGGTTGAAAGCATTTTGTCACCGATGCTGTCGAAGCGCTTCCGGGTTTGCTTGTAGTTGGTCAGCGTGCGGCCTCGCACCCTGGCCTCCGTCTCTGCGATCCATAGGTCCAGCGCCTCGCGTGTCGGCTTGCTTGCGTTTTCCTGCTGCTTGGCGGCATCGTAGAAGCGCGCGGCCTCAAGCAGGGATATGTTCCAGCGTTCGAGCAGTGCGGCGGCGGCAGTGGCATCCTCGGCCAGTCCCGGCCGGATGGCTTGCGAGCGGTGGCCAAACTCGGCGGCGGCGAGTTTGAGTTTTTTCGCGGCCGCCAGTGCTGCCGCCTTCGTCTTGAAAAAATGCCTTTCGCGGTTTCCGCTTTCGGTGTATTTGCTCGGCACGTTCAAGCGCCAGCCGTTCGGGGTTTCCTGCGGTGTGAATGTTGTTCGCTTGGCCATTGGTTCGGGGTGTTGAGGTCAATAAAAGGCAGCGCCGCGCGCCTTGCTCATTCGGCCGGATTACTGCCCTTATTGCCCTCAAAGTAAAGAAAAATGCGCAAAATGAGTTTTTTTAGGCAAAAAAAAGCCTTATTTTGCAGGGTTTTTCTTTTTGGTTCTGCTCATTCGTAATGAGCAGGTCGTCGGTTCAAATCCGACCAGCGGCTCCATGATCAGCGTTTCGGCAGGGGGCCCGGGACGTTCAAGGGCGCGGGGCATTTGCCGGTGGTGGTGCTGCTGCCGGTGAGGCGGCTGGAGGCGTCCCGATGGATGTTTCTGCGGGAATCGGTGCTGGTGGTTTGCACAGTGCTGCTTCCGGCGAGTCTGCCGGACGGGTCCCGGTATTGGGTGCGGGTGGCTCCGCTGATGTCGGGGCGGGTTTCGGCACGGCCTGTGGGGCGGCCGCCGGGGTCGACGAAGGTGGTGCGGGCGGATGTGCCGCTGGCATGGGTGCGGGCGGATCCCTGCAGCCTGCCTTTGGGATCGCGGTATTCGGTGCGCAGGATGCCGCCGGCCTGTTCCCGGGTGGTGGCGGTGCTGATGATCCTGCCGGACATGTCGCGCGTGACCGAGCGGACCACTCCGCCGGCGGTTTTTTCATGGGTCACCGTGTGGATGATCCGGCCTGAAGCATCCCTGACCACCTCACGGCATGTCTGCGCGGGGCACTGGGACGCGAGGTGAAAAAGTGCGGCGAAAGTCAGGCAAAACGCTTTCATACCCATAAGACAGCATCCGGTTGGCAATCATTCAAGCGGATGTCCGGGCCGGGCGGACATCGGCGGCGTTTTTTGGATCAAAAGCCGGTGGCAAGTGCAGAAACCAGGGAATCGCCCGCGCGGTCGAGCGCCTCGGGCAGGGCATTGTTGCGGGCGGTCTGGAGGTTGGCGGAGACGAACAACTGGCTGGTGCCCAGTGCGCTGCCGGAGGCAAGCACCTTGGTGGGATCGCGCGCATCGCGCAGTGTCCATTGGAGCGTGACGGTGTTGGCGAGCTCCTCCGGATACAGTGAATCGAAGCGCGAGGCGCGGATCATCCGGTATTCGATGCGGCTGAGCCGGCCTTCGAGAACCGCGTCGGCGGCATCGGCCGTGGAAATCCGGTAGGTGCCGTCGCGCACCAGCGCGTTGGTGACGGAGGATGTGGCGATGGCCGATGCGCGTGGGTGCTGGGTGCCATTGGAGAACATCGGCACGGCGATGTTTTTCACATGGGCGAGGCCGGCGGGTTTGGATCCGCCGAGCTGGTATCCGGCACAGGATGCGAGCGCGAGAGCCAGCGCGGAGGCAAGCACCGGCAGCAGTGGTTTCCTGATGGTGAGGAGCGGTATGGTCATTCGCCAAGTTCCCTGAGCCTGTTTTTGGCCGCATCATGGAGTTCGCCGGAGCCGCTGCGTTTCACGATGTCGCGGTAATAGATGCGTGCGGATTCGGTGCGGCCGGTTTTCAGATAAAACTCGGCAATGTCGAATGAGCGCCGGGCCTCGCGGCCGCCGAGGTTGGCGATCATCCTGCGGGCCTCGGCATTGCGCGAGTGCCCGGGGTATTGGATCAGGTAGTCGTTGAAAGCCTCGCGGGCGAGGTCGAGGTTCGACTGGTTCTGGTTTCCGCGGTCCGCCTCCTCGATGTAGATGATGCCGACGCGGAACAGCGCTTCCGGTGCCTCCGGGCTGTCCGGTTGCTCGCTGACGAGCTGGCGGAACGCGGCGATGGCCTCGCGGGGTTTTTTCTTCGATTGATAAAGCTCGCCGATGGCGAAGCGGGATTTGGCGGCGGTGCGTGATTTCGGGGCATGGCCGATGACCTTCTCAAGCATGGCCACGGTTTTTTCGAGCGAGAGCTTGGTTTTGAGTCCGAGGAAGCTGGACTTGATGTCGCCCTCCGCGGCGGACTGTGCCATGGCGGCCTGGCGTGAGAGCGCCTGG
>JBIJBN010000310.1:0-2546 GCA_044345175.1 Luteolibacter sp. | reverse complement strand
CTGTCAGGAAAACAATCCGGTCTTTGAGCAACATGGGGTGGTGAGGGGGGTAAACAACAACAGGCTGGCGCCTTTGACCGGTCAGTCGAGATGATAGATCTCCCGCGTGTCCGCCCAGATGCGGCCCGCCTTCAGGGCGTCCGGCAGCGGCGACTGGCAGGGATCGGTCTCCTTCCACCAGCGACGCGTGTGCGGGCATTCGCCCATCCTTGCCATGTCGGCCGCGAAGTCGCTCCCGGTGTATTCGAGGTAGGCGAAAAGATAGGTTTTACCGCCGATTTCGCGCTCGAAGATCGAGAAGTTGCGGATGTTGCAGCGCTTGAGCGTGGCATTCACCTCGGGCCAGGGATCGGCGTGCAGCTTGCGGTAGTATGCGGCTTTTTCGGGCTTCAGTCCGGTCACCCATGCGTGGCGCTCGACGCGCTGGGGGGCACAGGAGGCCAGCAGGATCACGGCGGGAATCAGCAGGTGTTTGTTCATCGGCATGCGGGGTTGCGGAAAATCCGAAGGGGCGGCAGTAGGTGGGTTCAGCGGAAATTGGAATAGAGGACGGCCATGATGACAATCACCAGCAGCGCGAGGATTTTGTAATTGCCGAGGCCCCGCCAGCCTTTGAATGCGAAACACTCGCCGGCACTCTTGAGGTGCAGGCCTTCGGGATCCTCACCCGCCCTCTTGGGCATCGCGAGGGAACTGCTGAAAAGCAGCAGCGAGCAGAACACGAACAGCCAGAAGGCCATCATCATGAAGTTCGTCCCGCGGATGAACGCCGGCGCGGAATCCCCGCCAAGCTTGTTCACCGCGAATACCAGCACTCCCGCCGCCGCCCCGCCGATCATCGTGGTCAGCGCGCCACGGAATGACGCGCCTTTCCACAACACACCCCACAGGAAAACCGCCGTGATCGGCGGCGCGATGTGGGCGATGATCTCGTTGATGCCGCGGAAAATACTGCCGTAGCGCGAAAGCAGCGGCACCAGCCCGATGGCCACCAGCATCGCGCACACCGCCGCAATGCGCCCGATCAGGACCAGTCTCCGATCCGGCGTGTCGGGTTTGAAGCGCTTCCACAAGTCATAGCTGAAGAGCGTCGAGATCGAGTTGAGCGCGCCGGAGACGGTGCTCATCAGCGCGGCGATCAGCGCGGCGGCCATCACCCCGGTCAACCCGCTCGGCAGCAAGCGCACGATCATCTGGGTGTAGACCTCCTTGGTCTCGAGCGCGGCCCAGCTGCCGGATGCCGCAATCTCCAGACCCGGCTTCACGGCGTCCGCCGCCCACAGCACACGCAGGTCGGCAAACGCGCCGGATTTGACAATCGCGTAAAACATCAGCCCCGGCAGCACAAACAGGAACACGGGCAGGATCTTGATCAGGGCGGCGAACAACGGACCCACCCGCGCATGGTTTTCATCCTTCGCGCCGAGCACGCGCTGGACGATCGTCTGGTCCGCACACCAATACCAGATGCCCAGCACCGGATACCCCAGCAGGATGGAATACCACGACATCCCGCTCGGATCGCCCGCCGGCCTGAGCATGGAGAGCATGTCTTTCTCCGCAGGCGTTTCCAGCATCTCTTTGAGCTTCCCCCAACCGCCCGCAACACCTTGCTCGCCACCAAGAAAACTGAAACTGAACCATGTGATCAGCACCGCGCCCGACAACAGGACCACCGTCTCCACCGTCTCGGTGAAGACCACCGCCATCAAGCCACCCACCACCACATAGGCGGCGGTGGCCACCGCGATGATCACAATGCTCACCCACGGGTTGATGCCGAAAAGCCCGCTCAGCACAATCGCGCCGGTCAGCAGCGAGAAACCGATATGGATCAGGATGGCGGAAACCAGCGAAAACCCGGCGAGTATGTCGCGGCAGGCGCGCCCATAGCGCTTCTCAAGGAAATCCGGCAGCGTGGCAATCCGCGAGCGGATGTAAAACGGCGCGAAAACCAGCGCAAGCAGCACCAGCGTCAGCGCGGCCATCCATTCGAAGTTCCCCTGCAGGAGCCCCTCCTCGAATCCGGCCTGCGCCAGACTGACCAGATGCACGCACGAGATGTTCGTGGCAAACAACGCCATGCCGATCATCGGCCAGCGCAGAGTGCTCCCGGCCAGGAAGTATCCACGGGCATCGCCGCCACCAGCGGCGGATTTCCTCCGGTGCCGCACCCCCACCCAACAGCCGGCACCCACAATGAGCACCATGTAGGTGATGGTCACGACAACATCCAGCGTGGTGACTCCGGCGGCGGCGGGAACGGGTGACATGGGATCCTGGATCTTCAGTGACGCGAAAATGATTAGGCCGCCATTGCCAGACACGTCTTGCATGATCCTTCGGCGAAGGATATTGCACAAACATGAAGACGGGATTTCCAGCACCGGTTTGCCGCAATGGCACGGATCTTTACGAGATCGACGGATGCGCACCGCAATTGCGGGCCGTGCGTGAAGGAAAACTCGAGCTGCACGCCCTCTCGAAAGGCCATTATCCGGGAAACCGGATGAAATCGAACATCCTGCCGGGCCTCTCCAGCGTCG
>JBIJBN010000309.1:0-2588 GCA_044345175.1 Luteolibacter sp. | reverse complement strand
TGCCGGCCAGTGGCATCAGCACCGGCATCAGCCCGAGGGCCGGCATCCGTGGTGCGGGTTCGGCGCGCATCCGGCGCGGCGGCCATGCCACCCCGCCGGGTGTCGCGAGTCTGGATGATGCCTGCGCCTCCGGCAGTTCACGCAACACAGGCGTGTAAGGAACCGGTTGCCATGCCAGCGTCTGCCGGATGTCCGGTGCAAACTCCCATGTGGCGGGTTCGAAGCGCGAGGGAAACGGACCACCCTCCCGCGCGCGCAGTGCAAGCGCCCGGCCGTCCACGTCATCCAGGGCCTGAATCACCGCGGCCTTGCGCGCCGCCCATGGCACCGGTGCCGCCACGCGGACCCTCACCGAAGTCAGAAGCACGGCGAATCCCCCGGCGCACAGCAGCACCGCGGCGATCTTCGGCCATGGCGACTCACGCGGCGGCGGCCATGGAAAGATCCAGGCCGGCGCCTGCTTGCGCTTCGTTTTCATGGATACGCGCGCCGCCATCACTCGGGGACGGGTTGTGCGGGGACGTCCTCCGCGGCGGGCAGGCTGGAGCCCACCATCGCCAGCCTGAAGCCCTTGCCCAGGACCATCTCGGAAACACGCCGCTCCACCCCCACCGGCGTGCCCGCGTCGGTCTGCAGCAGGACCATGACCTTGGCAGGAGCTCCCTCGGCGCGCAGCGCTTCAAAGCGCTCCGCCAGCACGGCGAAGCTCACCGCATCCCGCCCGAGGTGGATGCGCGGCGCGTCCCCGCCGGGCCCCAGCGTGATCACCAGCGTCTCTTGGAACCGCTCCAGCTGGAAGCGCGATGGCGGCAGCTCCACCATCACCCCGGTCTGCCTCAACAGTGACGGGCCTAACAGAAACAACAGCCACAGCAGGGCGAACAAATCCAGCACCGGCACCGCGTGCAGCAGTCCGGGACGCTCCGGCAGATGGGTCTCCAGCTTCAATGCGCGTGCTCCTGCTTGCCCCGGCCGGATTTCCTGCCCGCCGTCACCTCGCCGCGGAACGGCGCGAATTCCTCCTCCTCGCGCGCGTCGGCGATGAGGTGGACCATTTCGATGCCGGCCCGCTCGATGCGGTGGATCAGGCGCTTGGCCCGGCCGAGAAAATAAAGATAAAACAGATACATCGGCACCGCCACGGCAAGTCCCAGCACCGAGGTGATCAGCGCGGTGAACACCCCGGCGGTGAGTTCAGCCGGACCGGTGAAGCCACCTTGCTCGCTCACTTTCTGGAAGGTCTCCAACATGCCCAGCAGCGTGCCGAGCAGGCCCACCAGCGGCGCCAGCAGCGCCACGCCGAGGATGATGCGGATGTTGTTTTCAATCCGCGGCACCTCGAGCTGGCCGGCCTCCTGCGTGACATCCCGCAGGTCGGCGCGGCCGAGATAGTAACGCAGCAGCGCCGCATGCGCCACGCGCGCCACCGGGCCCGGCGCGCGCGCCGCCTCATGCAGCGCCTCCGCGAAGGCCTTGCGCCGGATGTGATGGGCCAGGCCCACCAGCAGGTCACCCACGTTGATGTGCGCCCGGTGGAAAAAGAACAGGCGCTCCACCACACAAACCGCACCGATGAAGGCGAGGCCCAACAGCACCCAGACCATGGGTCCGCCCTGTTCGATCAGGCCCGAGGGCTCCATCAATGCGAGTGTCATCCGCCACGACGCTATGACAGCCCGGCCTGCGCTGGCCAGCACCAAAAGGCGCGGCGGGACCGCAGATGATGTGCGCTTGCAAACGCGCAGATACCGCGGCAGTCCGGGGCGGAGCCGCCATGGCTTTTGCCTTGGCAGCATGCGGATTTTCCATCCTAGTCTGCCTGCGCGCATGCCTACCGAAGCGATCCTCTCCACCGTCCGGCAATACCTCGGCGTGGATCCGACGGTGCCGGTCACCCTGCTGCCGATCCGGCGCGGGGCATCCGGCCGCACCATCGTGCGGGTGAAGACGCCGCTGCGCGAGCCGTTCATCGGCATCCACTGGACCACCGAGCGGGAGGACAACGACCAGTTCGTCCCGGTGGCGCGGTTTCTCAGGCAGTCGAAGCTGCGCGTCCCTGAAATCCTGCACGAGAAACCGCGGCACCGCGTGGCGCTGGTGGAGGATCTGGGCGATCAGGATCTGCTCTCGCTCAAGGACCGGCCGTTCGCGGAGCGGCTCGGGTTTTACCGCTCCGCCTTCGAGCAGGTCGACCGTTTGTTTTATGCCAGGCCGCCGGCGGACCTGCGGCTGATGCCGCCGTTCGACGCACAATTATATCATTGGGAGCAGGAGTATTTCTTCGAGCATCTGGTCGAGGGGTTTCTCGGGATGGACGCCGCGCCGCTGCGCCGCAACAAGGTGTTCGGCGAGTTGGCCGGGCGTCTCGGCACCGTGGCGCGCCACCTCGTGCACCGCGATTTCCAATCGCAGAACCTGATGGTCCACGATGGAAGGGTCTGGCTGATCGACTTCCAGGGTCTGCGGCGCGGGCGGCAGGAATACGATCTCGCCTCGCTGGTTTTTGATCCGTATCTGAACCACTCGGCCGACGAGCGCGAGGCGCTGATGGAACTGTGGGAGGAGATCGCCGACGAGCGCCCGGAGCC
>JBIJBN010000058.1:0-8790 GCA_044345175.1 Luteolibacter sp. | reverse complement strand
CCGGAATCCCCCGAGCTACAACATTGGCAACCGCGGTTTTTCCGGAAACCCATGAACCCGGGCAGACTGGACGATTCCAAGGGTGGAAAGTCAAGTGCAATGACGAACGGTCCGTCTTCTTTTGAAAAAGATATCTGCATGTTGAAACGCATGATTTCATGTTCAGGCACAGTGAACGCGCCCGGACCTGCCGTTTTGCAATGAGGAATCAACGGGTGCTGAAGAGCATGAAGTGAGTCATGCCCGCTGCGGCGTCGGGTCTTCCCGTGGCCGGCCTCCGCGAAGCGGCACTGCGGCCGCGGGTTTCACATTTGACTCATCATTTCAGTGCACATGAAAAAACGCCCGGGCTTGGGGCCCGGGCGTCTGGGGAATCCTGCAGTATGCGGCGGACTGCATCCGCCGGAACTTCAATAACGGTAGTGGTCGGTCTAGTAAGGTCCATCCACATTCACACCGATGTATTCGGCCTGGTCCGTGGTAAGCGTGGTGAGACGCGCGCCGATCTTGGCGAGGTGCAAGCGTGCGACCTCCTCGTCGAGGTGTTTCGGCAGCACCTTGACCTCGCCGGGCTTGTAGTGGTCCTTGTTTTTCCAGAGATCGATTTGTGCCAGAGTCTGGTTGGTGAAGCTGTTGGACATGACGAAACTCGGGTGGCCGGTGGCGCAGCCGAGGTTCACGAGGCGCCCTTCCGCAAGCATGTAGAGGCTGTTGCCGCCGGCGAAAGTGTATTTGTCCACCTGCGGCTTGATGTTGGTGCGGGTGACGCCCGGGGTCTCGTTGAGCCGGTCGATCTGGATCTCGTTGTCGAAGTGGCCGATGTTGCAGACGATGGCCTGATCCTTCATCTTCTCCATATGCTCGAGACGGATGATGTCCTTGTTGCCGGTGGTGGTGACGTAGATGTCACCCCAGCCGAGGGTGTCCTCGATGGTCAGCACCCGGAAGCCCTCCATCGCCGCCTGCAGCGCGCAGATCGGATCCACCTCGGTGACGACCACCTGCGCGCCTTGTCCGCGCAGCGCCTGGGCGCAGCCCTTGCCGACATCACCATAGCCGCAAACCACTCCGACCTTGCCGGAGATCATCACGTCGGTGGCGCGCTTGATGCCATCCACCAGCGACTCGCGGCAGCCGTAGAGGTTGTCGAATTTCGACTTGGTCACCGAGTCGTTCACATTGATGGCGGGGACCAGCAGCGTGCCGGCCTTGGCCATCTGATAGAGGCGGTGCACGCCGGTGGTGGTTTCCTCGGAAACGCCCTTCCATTCCTTGACGATTTCATGGAAAACGCCGGGCTGCTTGCCCTTGATGTCCTTGAGCAGGTCCTTGATGACCTGCTCCTCGTGGCTGCCGGACGGGGTGCTGATCCAGTCGGAGCCGTTCTCCATTTCATAGCCCTTGTGGATGAGCAGGGTGGCGTCGCCGCCGTCGTCCACAATCAGTTGCGGACCGAGGCCGCCGGGAAACTGGAGCGCCTGCCAGGTGCACCACCAGTATTCCTCAAGCGTCTCGCCCTTCCAGGCGAAGACCGGGATGCCGGCCGCCGCGATTGCCGCCGCGGCATGATCCTGGGTGGAGAAGATGTTGCAGGAAACCCAGCGCACGTCCGCACCCAGGTCCTTCAGCGTCTCGATGAGCACCGCGGTCTGGATGGTCATGTGCAGCGAGCCCATGACCCGCACGCCCTTGAGCGGTTTTTCGCTGCCGTATTTCTCGCGGGTCGCCATCAAGCCGGGCATCTCGTGCTCGGCGATCTCGATTTCCTTGCGTCCGAAACCGGCCAAGCCGATGTCCCTTACCTTGTAATCCGTGAAGCTCATGATTTTTTCTGATAACTGATGACTGATGACTTATTTGCAGGCTTTTTTCAGTGCCGCGGCCTTGTCGGTTTTCTCCCAGGTTAGATCCGCGTCGTCTTTGCCGAAGTGGCCGTAGTTGGTCGACTTCGAGTAGATCGGGCGCAACAGCTTCAGCTGGCTGACGATGTCGGCCGGCTTGAACGAGAAGACCTTTTTGACCGCGGCGAGGATTTTCGCGTCGCTGACGGCTCCGGTGCCGAAGGTGTCGATGTGGATCGAGAGCGGATGCGGATGGCCGATGGCGTAGGCGAACTGGATCTCGCAGCTTTTCGCCAGGCCGGCGGCGACCACGTTTTTCGCGACCCAGCGGCCCATGTAGGCGGCGGAGCGGTCGACTTTCGACGGATCTTTTCCCGAGAAGGCGCCGCCGCCGTGGCGGCCCATGCCGCCGTAGGTATCCACGATGATCTTGCGGCCGGTGAGGCCGGAGTCGCCCTGGGGCCCGCCCACGACGAACTTGCCGGTCGGGTTGATCAGGTAATCGGTGGTCTTGGTGAGCATGCTTTTCGGCAGCACCTTCCGGATCACCTGTTCGATGCAGAACTTCTCGATGGTGGCGTGGCTCACGTCGGCGGCGTGCTGGGTGGAAATGACCACGTTGACGATGCGCTTCGGTTTGCCGTTCACATATTCGACGGCCACCTGCGATTTGGCATCCGGGCGCAGCCACTTGGCCAGCTTGCCGGCCTTGCGGATGCGGGTGAGTTCGCGGCCGAGGCGGTGCGCATACATGATCGGCGCGGGCATCAGCTCGGGTGTCTCGTCGCATGCATAGCCGAACATGATTCCCTGGTCGCCGGCTCCCTGTTCGGCATGCTTTTTGCCGTCCGCCTTCCTCGCATCCACACCCTGTGAGATGTCCGGCGACTGGGTGGTGAGGTAGTTGTTGATGAAGATGCGGTCGGCGTGGAAGACATCGTCGTCATTCACATAGCCGATGCCGCGCACGGCATCGCGGATGACTTTCTCGATGTTGATCACCGAGCCGATCGGTTTCTGGCCGATCTTGGGGATGGTGATTTCACCGCCGACGACGACCACGTTGCTCTTGACGAAGGTTTCGCAGGCGACGCGGCTTTTCGGATCGACCGTGAGGCAGGCGTCCAGGATGGCATCGGAGATCGTGTCGGAAACCTTGTCAGGATGGCCTTCGCCCACGGATTCGGAGGAAAAAATGTAGGTGCTCATGTGTTTTTGATTTTTCGTATCGTCAAATCGTGATACGTTGATATTTGGAAACCCGCATGGCGTCAATGCTGAAATCCTTGAAATTGATCTCGGACCCCACCCGGCTCCGGATTTTGATGCTGGTGGCTGACGAGGCGCTCTCCGTGGTGGAGCTGCAGGAAATCCTGGGCATGGGGCAGAGCCGCATTTCCACCCAGCTGTCCCAGCTCAAGACGGCAGGGCTGGTGAGCGACGCTCGCAGCGGCAAAAACAACATGTATTCCTGCACGGCGGCCGCGGATTTGATGGAGGTGGCCCGTGCGGCTGCGGCGGAGGTCCCGGAGGTCGGGGCGGACATGGCTGCCTTGAGACACCTGATCCGCAAGCGCAGGGACCACGCGCGGGCGTATTTCGACGAGTTGGCCGGCCGTTTCGGCAAGGATTACGTGCCGGGACGCTCGTGGAAAGCGCTTGCCGAGGCCTTGATCAAGGTGATGGATGAGAGCGATGTCGCTGATCTCGGGGCCGGCGAGGGCACGCTTGCGCAGCTTCTTGCCCAGAGCGCCCGCAAGGTCATTGCGGTGGACCTTTCGCCCAAAATGGTGGAGTTCGGCCAGTCACTGGCCATCCGCAACGGCCTTGCGAATGTGGAATACCGGCTTGGCGACATCGAGGATCCGCCGATTGCGGAAAACTCGCTGGACCTGGCCATCCTCAGCCAGGCGCTGCATCACGCGGAGCATCCCCAGCGGGCAGTGGATGCCGCATTCCGCATCCTCAAACCGGGCGGCCGCCTGATTATCCTGGATCTGGTCCAACACCAGTTCGAGGAAGCCCGCGAACTGTATGCCGACCGCTGGCTCGGCTTCTCCGAGAGCGCCCTCGCCGCGATGCTCGAACGCGCGGGCTTCACCCGCATCGGGACACTCGTGGCGGACCGGGAAAACCAGCCACCGCATTTCCAAACCCTGCTCGGCATCGGGCACAAACCCGCCGCTCCGGCCCAACCGGCCTGAAGCGATGCGGGCAAAATGCCTGTTGCGTCCGATGGGCATTCCTGTTGAAACCATGTCCGTCCCAAGCCGGGCGTGGCGTTGATTCCACGCCAACGCAACCACACCATGTCCCGCTTTTCCTGGATCGATTATTCCGTCTTCGGCCTCTACCTGGCGGTTTCAGTCGGCGTGGGCCTGTGGTCGGCCAGGAAAAAGTCCGGCGATCTCCGGGACTACTTCCTGGCCGGCACCGGAATGGGCAGCTTCCTCGTCGCCTTGTCCATCCTCGCCGCGCTTTTCTCCGGCATCAGCTACCTGGCCGGACCCGCGGAAATCTACAAACACGGGCTGGGATTCGGCTACGCGGCCTTGGCATTGTTCATCGCCACTCCGATCACCTCCATCTGGATCCTGCCGAAATTTTTCAAATCCCGCTTCATCACCGCCTACGAGTTCCTTGAGGAGCGCTTTTCCCTGTCCGTGCGCCTGCTGGCCTCCGGATTGTTCATTTTTCGTGTCTGCCTGTGGCTGGCCGCCGCCACCTACGCCCCGGCGCTCGCCCTCGAAAAAGTCACCGGCATCCCGCTCTGGGTCACCATCCTCGCCACCGGCACCCTCACCACCCTCTACACCACCCTTGGCGGAATGCGGGCGGTGATCTGGACCGATGTGATCCAGCTGATGGTCCTCTTCGGCGGCCAGTTGGTCATCGTGATGATCGCACTCGGCAAGATCCCCGGCGGCCTCGGCACGGCATGGCAAACCGCCGCCGCGGACGGGAAATTCAACCTCAGCCTGTCGTTCGACATCACCGAACGCGTCAACCTCGGCTCAATCCTGATCGCCGCGGCCTTCCTCTATCTGGTGCAGATCGCCACCGACCAGGTGTCCGTCCAGCGCTACCTCACCGCGGGCTCCCTCAAGGAGGCGAAACGCTCGCTCTGGATCAAATTGTGGGCGCTGGTGCCGGTGCTCGGGCTTTTCTACGGCACCGGCCTGGTGCTCTATGCCTTCTACCAACAGCACGGCGACCCGCTCGCCGCCGGCCTCATCCAAAAGGAAGACCAACTCCTGCCCCACTTCGTGGTCACCCAGCTGCCGGCCGGCATGCCGGGACTTCTGATCGCCGCGATCTATGCGGCAAGCATGTCCACCATTTCCGCCGGCCTCAATTCGCTCGCCTCGGCCACGGTCGTCGATTTCCAACAACGCCTCACCCGCAAAACCATGACCGACCTGCAGCAGGTGCGCAGCGCCCGCTGGATCACGGTCGCATATGGCCTGATCGTGATGGTCCTCGCGTTCCTTGTGGCACAAATGCGCGGCAACCTCGTCGAGTCGGTCAACACGGTGATCGGCCTGGTCGGCGGGCCGCTGCTCGGATTGTTCTTCCTCGGCATGTTCACCCGCCGCACCAGCGCCCGGGGCGCACTCTCGGGCTGCCTGGCAGGCTTCATCTCGGTTCTGGCGATCTACCTTTACCAGAATGGCTACCTCGGCGGCGGCCAGCCGGAAACCCTCGTCTCGTTTATCTGGTTCAGTTTCATCGGTTGCATCGTCACCATCGGCATCAGCTTGATGTTCCGGGCAAAAACCGGGAAAAATCCGGCGTAACCCCCCAAATGTGCCCGACAGCGGCCATACCCGCTCCGTTTTTCAAACATCCGGAATCTGAAGCAGTCGATCTTGATTGGTGACAAGATTGATCATTTTTCACAAAATTCTTATTTTCAGCGATTTGCGACATCAAATCTATCACCTCTGAGCCGTGAAACCCTGAAAAAACAATGATTCAGATGATTTTTCTTGTGTCCGGCCCACGAATGCTCTTTTTTGGGTGGGAGATTTACCAAATCAATCACGACTTCGCCATACCTTGCTTACGATCTGAATTCCGAAATTCCTCACCGATTTTAACCTCTCAATCATGAAATCAACATTCGCAACACTCGCCGGCATCGCGGTATTTGCTTTCAGCCCGGCCAATGCCGCCACGGTTTTCGGCAACCTCGGTTCTGATGGCAGCAATCCTACCCAGACTGGGGGTCTAACCGATCCAGCTGCGCCCCGGAACCTCTCATCTTGGAATTTCGCCCAAGGTTTCACGGTCAGCAGCCCGGGTTGGATCATCGATAGCGTCACGGCGGCTTTCCGCGGAATCTCCACCATCAAACTCTCGATCTACTCCGATGTTGCAGGCAGTCCGGGCGCTGAACTCGTTTCCAACACCATCAACGTAAACAACCCGACCATCACCAACCAGTCAGGTAAAGTTACATTCAATCTGGCCCCAGTCACCCTGACTTCGGGCTCGTCTTACTGGATTGTCGCAGACAAGACCTCCAGCGAGCCTGAAATTTTCACATGGCTGCTGGCAGCTGGATCGCCAGCTCCTTCCCCGTCAGAGCAAAACTCCAGCGGCTGGTTGAACACAGGCACCCAAACACGGCCTGAAAGTGGCGGTTCCTGGTCAACCATCACCGCCAATAACCGGGTCTCCATCAGCATCCAAGCCACTGCCATTCCCGAGCCCGGTGCGGTGTCGATCGCAGCTCTTTTCGCCACCGGCGCCCTGCTCCGCAGGAGCCGCCGCAAGTAAGCCGGGCGAATTGCCTGCCATTCATTTCCTAACACCCGCACCACAAGTGCGGGTGTTTTTTTGTCCATGTTGCGGGAGAAACGCACCATGATGTCGACCGGAAGCCGGCACCGGAGGGATTGCCATTGGCACCCATCCGGATCAGCCTCAACCCGAGAATCGTCAATCACATGGCATCCGTGGCACGGATTCCCGGACGGACCTCACTTCACGCAAAGCCAGGTAAATCATTGCGGCGCGTGCACCGCTCCGCTATCAACCCGCAAACCCATCCACCACCCGCCGTCATGAAACGCCTCTCCATCCAATCCAAAATGATCCTGCTGCTGCTCGCGGTGAGCCTCGGCTCGATCGCGGTGATGGCATGGCTTGGCTATGCATCGGCCCGCGATGCCCTGATGCAATCGGCACGCGACAGGTTGCAGGGCGTGCGCGTGGCCAAGACCACCACCTTGAAAACCATGCTCGAGTCGCTGCGCGACCAGGTGGTTTCGATATCCGACAGCAAGGCAGTGATCGAGGGCATGCGGAGTTTCCGCGCCGCCAACCACGAACTCGCGGAATTGCCACCACTCAGCGCCGCAGAGGAAGCCAAACTTGGTGCGTTCTACAAGGAATACTTCGTGCCCGAGCTGGACAAGAATGTCGAGGGCACGCCCGCGGCCGAGCAATACCTGCCAACGCGGCCGGCCGAACGCTACCTCCAATACCATTACACGGCTTCAAACCCCCATCCCTACGGGGAAAAACAGAATTTGAACGAGGCCCCCGGCGACAATTCGTCCTATGGAAAAGCCCACGCCGAACTCCACAAGCTGTTCTCCCGCGCGGTGAGGATCTTCGGCTTTCAGGACATGATGCTCATCGATGCGGATACCCTCGACATCATCTACACCTATGAGAAGTCGGTGGATCTCGGCACCAACCTTGAAACCGGACCCTACGCGAACACCGCTCTCGGAGCTAAGGTGCGCGAAATGCGCACGCAGAAGGACCGGGATGATTTCAAAATCGCCGACTTCGAGGCATACCGCCCGAACCTCGGCCTGCCCATGGGCTTCGCCATCAGCCCGGTGTTCGATGGCGCCCGCATGACGGGCATCCTCGCACTGCAGTTCCCGATCGACAGCTTCAACGCGGTGCTCACTGGCAATTTCAACTGGGAAGCCGAAGGCATGGGCCGGACCGGTGAAACGTATCTCGTGGGACCCGATGGCACCATGCGCAGCCGCTCGCGCTTCATGTATTCGGACCCCGCGAAGTTCATCCGGAGCCTGCGCCAAAGCAGCGTGCCAACCAGCCTGGTCAACCAGATCGAACGCCAAGGCAGCGTGATGTGCGTGCTGCCAGTGGACTCGCCCGCCGCGGAGGCGGCCCTGCACGGCAAATCCGGCATCATGGAGACCAACGATTACCGCGGCGAACAGGTGCTCAGCGCCTATGGACCGCTCGAATTGAATTCGCTGCGCTGGGCTGTGCTCGCCGAGATCGATCTGGCCGAGGCTGCGGCACCCGCACGGGAGTTTGCCAAACACACGGTCGTCGCCGCCAGCGCACTGGCTTTGCTGGTCACACTGCTCGCACTGGTCACGGCGCACTTCCTCACCAAGCCGCTGCGGCATCTGGCGGATGGCGCGCGCCGCCTCGGGGAGGGCGATACCAGTGTGCGCGTGGCCGCGGATTCACAGGACGAGTTCGGCACACTCGGCCGCGTGTTCAACAACATGGCCGAAAACATCGGACTGCAGAAAGAGAAACTCGAATCACAAATCCGCGAGAACCAGGAACTGCTGCTCAGCATCCTGCCGGCCTCGGCCGTCGCACAACGCAGGGAGGGCGACGAAAAAGCCAGCCGCCAGTTCGCCGATGTCACCGTGCTCTTCGCCGAAATCACCGGCATGGAGGAGTTCGGCGCCAAGGCCGGGGAATCCAAGGCGCTCTCAGTGCTCGGCGACCTGATCGATGCCTTCGATGAAGCCGCTGAAAAATCCGGCATCGAGAAAGTCAAAACCATCGGCGCATCCTACCTCGCCGTGTGCGGACTCTCGGTGGCACGCCCCGACCATGCGCGCCGCGTCATCCAGTTCGCTCAGGAAATGGAACGCATCATCCGCATCTTCAACCGCGACCAGCAAGCAGGTCTCTCCATCGCCGTCGGCATCAACAC
>JBIJBN010000249.1:0-3249 GCA_044345175.1 Luteolibacter sp. | reverse complement strand
CGAGCAGATCGCGTTGCGGCTGTGAGCGCCACCACATCCGGCGGGCACGCGCGCCAGCCTGTCATATCATCCCTCCACCTCGCTGAGGGTCGGCCAGCAGCCGCGCAGGCTGCCGTAGTGGATCATGAGATCCGGGTTGGCGCCGATCCATCCCGGCTCGCCGTTTTCATCGACAAAGGCGACGCCGATGGGCATCTCGGGCCGGCTGTCTGCGAGATGGATGATTTCCGCCTCCGCCTTGTCGGAAATGGTGATCCACTCCATTTTCATGGCGATCGGGTCGAGATCGCGGGCTTTGATTTTATCCAAGGTTCCCGGTTCGATTTTGGCAAAGCGCTTCATCATGGCGAGAAGCAGCAGCGGAGAAAACCCCTCGTCCTTGCCACAGGCGGCCCAAACGATGGCCTCCAGCGGATAGACGCGGGCAAGTTCGAGGATGTCGATGTAGTCCCGGGTCACGGTGCGGGCGGACAGCGCCAGCGCCTTGTTCACGGCCATGTCGAAGAGGTGGAGCCTCCAGCCGAGAAGCGGATCGGCAACGATGGGGAAGAAGCGGAACGCGGAGTCGTGCGCCCAATCCAGAGCGACTTGTCCTTCGCCGCGTCTGACGATTGCCTTCCGGAACGATGCCTGCTTGTCCCATTCCCCGTGGGCATTGAGTTTTTCGACTTCAAATCCCGCGCTCTCGAGCGACTCAACATCCCGCAAGCTGGTGATATCCAGATCAGTGACTTCGTCATGAAACACATCGAAGTCCTTGGAATATCTTGGGGAGTCTTCGGTCGCGTTGAGAACCAAGCCTCCGGCGAAATGACTTCGATCCGAGCGGTTGCCCACAATCACCGCAAGCACCTCATGCTGGAATTTTGTTAGAGGCATCGATTCAGTTCCTGCGCGGCAAGCCATGCTTTGCGGTTGCCATTTCGCCTGAGTTCCTTGACCACCAATCGGACGTCCTCCAGGGTGCGAACCTTGGCATCCGGGTGCCAGAACCAGAAGCATTGGGCACCATACTCGCGGACCAGCGCCTCGGCCCTGGCGATCAGTTCGGGCGGCGCGGGCGTGAGGGCAGGATCTGATGCGGCGGCCTCCATTGCGTGCAAAGCATCGCACAGGAGGACGGGCGAGGCAAGCCGTCTGTCCCGCCGCGAAACTCCCGAAGCGATCGACCGGATGCCGCGTGGTGTCTTCGTGATGCGGATTGCAAGCAAGAGCCGGGGCGGGATTCGCCGCTGTGCAGCGGACGCGGACTGTGCTTGATTGGCGCGCGTGAACGCCACCGTGCCATCATTGCCCGAATTGCTGTCCCCGGCGGGAAACCGGGACTGCGCGCGCGCCGCGGTGGCCGCCGGGGCGGACGCGATCTACTTCGGCCTGCCGCAGTTCAACGCAAGGATGCGGGCGGACAATTTCACCAACGAGGACCTGCCGGAGCTAATGGATTACCTGCACCGCCACGGCGTCAAGGGCTTCGTGACGATGAACACGCTGGTCTTCACCGGCGAGCTGGCCGCCGCCGAGGCGCAGCTGCGCGCCATCGCCGCCGCCGGGGTGGACGCACTCATCATCCAGGACCTCGGCTTGGCGAAAATGGCCCGCGAGATCGCCCCGCAGGTGGAACTCCACGCCTCGACGCAGATGACGATCACATCCCCGGAGGGCCTCGCATTCGTCGAATCCCTCTTCCCGCTCGAACGCGCGGTGCTCGCCCGCGAGTTGTCCATCCGCGAGATCGAACGCTTCCACTCGCCGCGCACGCCGCTGGAGGTCTTCGTGCACGGCGCCTTGTGCGTGGCCTATTCCGGCCAATGCCTCACCAGCGAGTCGCTCGGCCAGCGCAGCGCCAACCGCGGCGAATGCGCGCAAGCGTGCCGCATGCCTTATGAAATCGTCGTCGATGGCGAAACCCGCGAACTCGGCGAGCAACGCTACCTGCTCAGCCCGCAGGACCTCGCGGCGGTGGACCTGATCCCGGACCTCCTCAAGGCGGGCGTGAAGTCGTTCAAGATCGAGGGCCGGCTGAAATCGCCGGAATACGTCGCCGCCGTGACTCGCGTCTACCGCAAGGCGCTCGATGCGGCGCTTGAAAACCTGTCATCCCCCGTCACCGGAGCGGACCGCTACGCGCTGGAGATGACATTTTCGCGCGGTCTCTCGACCGGCTGGCTGGCGGGCACCGACCATCGTTATCTCACGCATGGAAGATATGGCAAGAAGCGCGGGCCACTGCTCGGTGAGATCATCGATTGCGGGCCCGGCTGGATCAAACTGGCAAACACCAACGGTGTGCCGCTCGCTGCGGGCGACGGCGTGGTCTTCGATGCCGGCGAGAACCGCGATCTCGAACAAGGCGCGCGCATCTGGAAGATCGAAGGCGGGCGCATCCTTTTCCACAAGACCTACAGCGGCATCAACTTCGAACGCATCAAGCCCGGCCACACGGTTTACAAAACCTCGGATCCGAAGCTGGAGGGCGAGCTGCGCAGGTTCTGGCAAAACGCGAAACCCGCGGAGAAGAAATCCGGGCTGCATCTCACGGTGCGCGGCAGCCCGGGCACGCCGATGGAACTCACCGCCAATGGCACATCGGTGCGCAGCACGATCCCGCTCGAAACCGCCGGCAAACGCCCACTCGACACCACCACGCTCGCCAGCCAGCTCGGCCGGCTCGGCGGCACCCGCTACAAACTGGCATCGCTCGACAACCAACTGCAGGGCGACTGCCACCTGCCACTCTCCGCCCTCAACGAACTGCGCCGCGATCTCGTCGCGCGGCTGGATCAGGCACCAGCCACGGCTCCGGCGGCCACCACCGTCACCCATCGCGACCTGCTTCCCGCCATGCCGGATCCCCGGCACACTGCGTCCGCCGCCCCGCGGCTCTCGGTTCTCTGCCGCGACATGGACCATCTCCACGCCGCCATCGATTGCGGGGTGGAAACCGTCTATTGCGACTTCGAGGACCCGCGCCGCTACAAACAGGCGGTGGATGATTTCAAATCACGGACAGCAGGCACCGCATCCCGCATCCTGCTGGCCACCCCGCGCATCCTCAAGCCCGGCGAAACCGGATACCTCCGGCTGATCGAACGTGCCGGCCCCGACGGCCTGCTGCTGCGCAACCTGGCGGCACTCGGATACTACAAAGATCGTAGTGATCTCGTCAAAACCGCGGACTTCGCGCTCAACATCGCGAATCCGGTCACCGCACGGCTGCTGATGGAGAACGCCGGGCTCGACCGGCTCACG
>JBIJBN010000148.1:0-5564 GCA_044345175.1 Luteolibacter sp. | reverse complement strand
GGTTTCCTACGATCTGGACATCTCCCAGGTGCTCGACCTGTTGCACGCCGCACCGCCGGAATGGTTCGAGCTCACGCTCCACCAGCACATGCCGATGTTTCACATGGAGCACTGCGTGTTCTGCGTGTTCCTCAGCAAGGGCACGAGCTACAAGGACTGCGGCCGCCCGTGCGAAAAACACACCGTCCACCTGCGCGACCGCGTCGGCCAACTCCACCGCCTGCAGGCCGATGTCGGCTGCCGCAACACCCTCTTCAACGGCCGCGCCCAGACCGGCGCGCGCCACTTCGACGCCTTGCGTGCCGCCGGCCTCCGCCACTTCCGCATCGAACTGCTCGATGAGGACAAACCCGCCGCCACCCGCACGATCCGCGCCTATCAGGAATTGCTCGATGGCAAAACCAGCGCCACCGTGCTGCTCCAACACGTGCAAGCACTCGAAAAACTCGGCGTCACCGAAGGCACCCTCGCCATGCGTCGGTGAATCCACGCGACCCCGGGCCAAAAAACTTCCCAGCGGCCGGATGACGGCTACAATGTCTGCCCGTCCATGATCCGCGAAATCGTCCAATACGGCCATCCCGTGCTGCGCAGGAAATGCCAACCCGTCACGACGGTGGATGACACCATCCGCCGCCTCGCAGCCGACATGATCGAGACGATGATCGACGCCAATGGCGTGGGTCTGGCGGCGCCACAGGTGGGCGTGGACCTCCGTCTCGCGGTGGTGGATGTGTCACACGATCCGGAATGCGTGACGATGCTCAAGGTGAATGGCAGCGACGCCGGGCTGGCCTCGATCATGCCACTGGTCTTCATCAATCCGGAGCTTTCATACAGCCAGCAGAAAGAGAGCGCGGTGGAGGGATGCCTGAGCATCGAGGGGATCCGCGCCGAGGTGCGCCGGCCCGCCGCGGTGCTTGCGAGGCTGCCGCAGCTTGATGGCTCGGTGCTCGAGGTCGAGACCGACGGCCTGCTTGCCCGGGCATTGCAGCACGAGACCGACCATCTCAACGGCGTGTTGTTCGTGGACCGGCTTTCATCCGTGGCGAAGCTGCAGGTGAAAAAGCGGCTCAAGCAGCTGCTGGCGGATGGGCCGGACACATGAGCGGAAGCCGCGCGGGCGGGTAGTGCGCCGGATCAGCAAACGCCGCGGCGGCGCAGGAAGGGAACCAGTTCATCCACGCCGAAGTCCGCCAGCACCTCGCCATCCCACAGCATCGTCGGTGCCTTCGTCTGGCCCGAGAGATCGATCATTTCACGCATGGCGGCGGCATTTCCGGACACCACCACGGTGTGCACCTCGATGCGCCTGATGCGCATGAAATCGACGACTTCGTCACACCACGGGCAGCCGGGCTTGATGTAAAGGATGCGTGTTTGCATGGCGCCAGCATGGACGGGTTTCGCCCATCCGCCAAGAGCCGGGGACGGGTGCTCAGATGATGGCCTTGCGCACGGCATCCAGCGCCGCCTGGCTCACGGCGAGCTTGAAGTCATGGCGGCCGCGCGGCTGGAACACGCTGAAGGCGGTGGCCGCCGCGCCATTCACGGCCAGGCCGATCCATGCGGTGCCGACCGGTTTGGCGGGGCTGCCGCCGTCCGGGCCCGCGATGCCGGTGACGGCCACCGCGATGTCCGCGCCGCTGGCACGCAGGGCGCCGGCGGCCATTTGGCGGGCGACTGTTTCACTCACCGCGCCGTGGGTTTCCAGATCGGCCGCAGACACGCCGAGCAGGGAGATCTTGGCCTCGTTCGCATAGGTGACGAAGCCATGCGTGAACACCCCGCTCGCACCCGGCACGTCGGTGATGCGGTTGGCGATCAAGCCGCCGGTGCAGCTCTCCGCGGTGGCGAGTCTCATGCCCTTGGCCGCGAGTTGCCGCACCACGGTCTGCTCCATTGACGATCCGTCGTCACTGACCAGGTTGGGCAGGAAGGTTTCCAGCGCGGCCGCGCGGCCTTTCGCGAGCGCCTGCGGGGTGCCGATCAGGCGCAGGTCCACCTCGCCGATGTGGGCGCAGTATCCGTATTCGAGATCCGGGATTTCCTGCAAGCGGTCATCCACGCCCTGGTGGAAGTCGCTCTCGCCGATGCCGGTGAACTTGAGTTCCAGCACCGATGGCGGGTTTTCCACGCCGCCGAGCGCGCGCAGGCGCGGCACCACCTCGGCATGAAACATCGGATAGAGTTCGCGCGGCGGTCCGGGCAGCAGGAAAACAGCGCAGTTGGAGCGCCCGTTGAGGCGCGGCGGCACATACACTCCGGGGGCCGTGCCATTCGGATTCGGCAGCACATCGGCGCCCACCGGAGCAAGCGCCTGCTTGAGATTCGCCTGCGCCATCGGCCTGCCGCGCAGCGCGAAAAACCCCTCGAGCGAGCGCAACGCCGCCTCGTCCGTGATCAACTCCAGCCCGAGCACCCCGGCGGTGATCTCACGTGTGAGGTCGTCGCTGGTCGGGCCGAGGCCGCCGGTGACGATCAGCGCGTCCGCGCGGGCAAGCGCCCCGGTCATGGCATCGCGGATCGCCTCGCCATCCGGCACGGTCGTCTGGCGGGCGATGCGCAGCCCGAGCTTGAACAACTCCCTGCCGAACCATGCGGCATGGGTGTTGACCGTGTTGCCCAACAGCAACTCGGTGCCGGTGTTGAGGATTTCGATGCGCATGGCGGAGCGGCCGCAGGAAACGGTTATTGGGCGTCCTCCGCGGCGGGTGCGCCGTCCTGCTTGCCGGCCTCCTCCTCGATGCGCTGGCGGAAACCCACGATCATTGCGTCCATCGGGCTGTCCTTGTGGAAGGCACGCGCCTCATCCACCGCCTTGAGCGCCTCGCTGAATTTCCGCTGCTCCGCGAGGATGACGGCGCGGACCAGCATGACCTGTTGCGTCTCATCCTTGCCGAGGCCGCCCTGCTTGAGCGTCTCGCCGACCAGGCCGAGCGCCCCTTCGTGATCCTGCTTGCTGCCGAACTCCTGCAGCCGCTCCTGGAATTCGCCAAAACGTTTCCTGGCGGCGGCCCGCGCGGTGAAACCGGTCTTGTCCTCCGGATCCGCGGCGGCGATCTGCTCCGCCACCCCGCCGTAGAAACCGGCGACCAGCGCATCATCCAGCTCCATCGCGTCCAGTGCGGCGACCAGCATGGCGGCCTTTTCAGAGTCAGCCGCCTTCTCCGCGGCGGCGAATGCCTCGTCGCGCGCGGCCTTGCGGGCGCGGAGTTTCCCGAGGTGTTCGACATATCTTTCCGGACCACCCTCCTGATATCCGGTCGCGGCATACGGCCTGCCCGCGGCATCGCACAGCATGATCGTCGGATACCCGCGCACGGCATATCTTTCCCCCAGCCGCTGGTTCTGCTCGAGCGTCGCGCCGGACAGTTTCGACTTGTCCTTCGGGAAATCGATTTCCACGGTCACGAAGATGTCCTTCACGCCGTTTTTGAAGGCATCATGGCTGAAGACCTCCTCCTTGAGCTTGATGCACCAGCCGCACCAGTCGGACCCGGTGAAGTCGATGAGCAGGTCCTTGCCGGAATCCGCGGCCTGCTTCATGGCGGCTTGATAGTCGGTGGTCCAGCCGTCGTCGGCGGCAGCGCGGTCAGCATTCAGCGCCAGAACGGCAGCGCAGGTCATCAGGATGTGTTTCATAAGATCGATGCCGAAGCTCGGCAGGCCGCCGCCGGAAGTCGAGCCGAATCACCATGGGGATCCGTGCGGCGGATCCCCCGGCACGGGCGCCACTCCGGGCTGGCGGTCCCGGTGGCTTTCAGTGGAGGTATTTGATCGCCACAAAGCCGCCGATGAGCAGGCCGGTGGCGGCGAGAAAGCACCACTCGAGATGTTTTTCAATAAACGGCCGGACGGTGGGGCCGAAGATGCGGATCATGGCCGCAACCGCATAGAAGCGGAAGCCGCGCCCGAGCACCGATGCGAGGATCAGCAGCGGCAGGTTGTAGCTCATCAACCCGGAAAACACGGTGAACACCTTGTAGGGAATGGGTGTGATGGCGGCGATCAGGATGCCCCAGAATCCGTAGGCATCATACCAGAGCTTGATTTTCGCCTGGGTGTCGCCACCAGGATCGAAAACCGCCAGCAGCGGTTTGGCGACGGTTTCACCGAGGCCCCAGCCGATCAACCAGCCGGCGACGCCGCCCAGCACCGAGCCGGCGGTGCAGATGAAAGCATAACGCGCCCATTTCTGCCGCGCGCCGAAGCACAAGGCCATCAGCAGGATGTCCGGCGGGATGGGAAAAAACGACGACTCGATGAAGGCGATCCAGAACAAGGCCCAGGCGCCGCCGGGCTTGTCGGCCCATGATACGGTCCAGTGATACAAGCGGCGGATCACGCCGGGTGGTTTGTCGGTGCTCATTGGCGGAGGATGGTCGGGCGTGGGTCAGCTGTTTTCCGGGCGCGGATCGCGGCCGAGGAGCTCGCGCATGGCAAGCATGGCCGGCTTGTTCTGATAGAGAATCGCGTGCATGGCGTCGATGATCGGCGTGCGCACGCCGGCCTTGCGGGCGGCCTCGTGGATCGAGAGCGTGTTGGGCACGCCCTCGGCGACCATGCCGAGCGAGGCCACGGCCTCCTCGAGCGTGTGGCCCTGGCCGAGTGCGAGGCCCACGCGGTGGTTGCGCGAGTGCTCGGAGAAGCAGGTGACGATCAGGTCGCCGACGCCGGAGAGTCCGGAGAACGTGTCTTTGTTACCGCCGAGCGCCACGCCGAGGCGGGTCATCTCGGCGAGTGCGCGGGTGACCAGGGCGGCCACCGCGTTGTCGCCGAGGCCGAGGCCGTGGGCCATGCCTGCGGCGATGGCATAGACATTCTTGACCGCGCCGCCGAGTTCGACTCCGGCCACATCATCGCTGGTGTAGACCCGGAAATGCGGGAAGGTGAAAAGCGCCTGCACGGCGGTGGCGAGCGGCGCGTTTTCCGAGGCGACCACCGCGCAGGTGACCAGTCCCTTGGCGATTTCCTCGGCATGGTTGGGTCCGGTGAGGACGCAGACCGGGTTCTTGGGAAACACCTCGCGCAGGATCTGGCTCATGCGCTCGCCGGTCTCGCGCTCGATGCCCTTGGTGCAGGTGAGCAGCGGGGTGTCTTCCGGCAGGCCGAGCGCGGCGAGCTTCGCGGCCTCGGAGCGCACCGCGGCCGAGGGCACGGCGAAGATGATGAGCGGCATGGCCAGCGCCTCGCGGTGATCCGTGGTGGCGCGCGTGTTTTCCGTGAACTCGATGTCGGTGAGGTATCTCGGGTTGCGGTGGTCGCGGTTGATGCCGTCCACGCAGTCCTGCTCGATGGAAACGAGGAGGATCGATTCGAGTTTGGGGCCGAGCAGTTTGGCGAGCGCCGTGCCGAGGGAGCCCGCGCCCAGGATGGCGGCGGAGGTGAATGGGTTCATGGCTGCGTGAGGTTCAGGCACGTTTGCGGTGGAAGCGGTTTTCGGTGCCTTCGCGCAGGCGGCAGATGTTGGCACGGTGTTTCCAGAGGGCAAGCGCGGCGATGACGATGGTGAGGATGAAGAGCGGCTTGTTCCAGGTGCCGTCCTGGATGCGCCCGTGGTG
>JBIJBN010000306.1:0-2606 GCA_044345175.1 Luteolibacter sp. | reverse complement strand
GCCGCGTGAGGGGAAAAAGCCGGTGTTCCGCCTGTATCGTGCCGGTCCTGTGACGCGGGAGATGCTGCAGGATTTCGGCAAGGTGGAGAAGGTGAGGGAGGTGGCGGGCGAACTGCCGCAGGCACCGGGGCGGCTGCCCGCGCATTACGCGCCGCTCACGCCGTTGGTCCTGCTGGAGAAGCCGGAGGATTTCAAACCCGTGCCCGGCAGGCGATACGGGTTGCTGAGCTACCGCGGCGGGGACGACGGTCCCTACGTCGCACTGCACGATTGGGAGTTGGTGGAATCTTTGAGCCCCGGCAGTGGCAAACTCGCCGAGGCGGCGATCCGCCTGTTCCATGTGATGCGCGTGCTCGATGAGGCAGGCCTCGATGAAATCATCGCCGAGCCGGTCAGCGAGACCGGACTGGGTGTGGCGATCATGGACCGGTTGCGCAGGGCGGCCTCAGCCCACGGCGGATGAAGCCCGGCCGCCGGGCAGGGTGCCTCCCGCACATGCAAGGTCGTCCAGAAACTCCGAGGCGGGTCTTGTGTGATCGGCAATGATTTCAACCACGGATGGGCACGGATGGGCACGGATGGTTTTTGGAGAACGGTGGGCTTGCTTTGGGATTCCTTGATCCGCGCGATCCATGGTTGGCAATCAGGAGAGGGTGCTTGCGGGTGATGGACTGCGACACGTGGCGGCGTTGCGTCTATCACGGGTCGTTCCACACGGCGTGGATGCGGAAATACAGTTTTTCCTGCGGGGATGGCAGCGTTGCATCGAGGCTGAGCAAGCCGCCGGGCAGGGTGGCCTGGGTGTGGGGCAGGGTGCTCCATGAGATGAGATCGGCTGAGGACTGCAGCGACAGGGTGGCCTGCGGGCCGGACGGGCGGGCGGTGAGGCGCACGCTGGACGGCGTGGGGCGCTCGATCTTCTCGACGAGCACCGATTCGCCGCGGTAGTCGGCTTTGACGTTGAGGCCGCCGCCCACGGTGATGTCGCGCGAGACGACCGGGTGGCCCGGCCGGATGAATGAAATCCGATAGATGCCATCGGAAGCGACAGGGACCGCATAGGCTCCGTGGGTCGAGGTGAGGGTGTTGTAACTCGATCCGTCCACCTCCACCCGCACATTGGCGATTCCCTCGCCTGGATCATAGAAGCCGTCGGCATCGCCATCGAGGAAGGCGACGCCGGTGACGAGCGCTTGTCCGCCGCCGGTTTGTGCGCTGAAGTTCTGCGTGACGAGCAACGGGCCGACGGTGGTGAGGCCACTGGTTTTCGAGCCGGCGATCACGCCGATGCCGACTTCACGATACACTGCGTTGTGAATGGCGAGGCGGTGGCCGGCGGGCGACTGCATTCCGCCCGGGCCGTTGCCCCAGTCGATATTGAATCCGGCATGCCCGTGCCACGGGTTTTCCGCGTATGAGAAGACGTTTTCGGCGGCGGTGGAGTATGGATAGCCCTGGCGTGACAGGCGGTTGGCGAGGTTGTCGTAGGGCATGTTCGGCGCGGGCGGGTTTGCCGAGGAGGAATGGCCTTGGAAGACATTGTCGAGCATGTCCCGGCTGTGCAGCCTGGCGGCAGCCAGCAGGCGCGCGTTCATGGCGAGCGGCTGGGTGGTTTGCCCAGAGCGGCGAACTGGGATGACATCATGTTGAAGTCGACGTTGAAAAACGCCACGGCATTCGCCACATCCGGATCGGTGGTCGATGCCAGCCGTGCTGCCTCCGCATTCGCGTTTGCGCGCGCGCGGTTGATGAACTCGAGCATGAGGATCTCGTCCGCCGTGGGATCGCCGGTTTCCAGATACGGGCGCTTGATGAAGGTCGCGCCGATCTGGATGTCGTCGATATGCCAGCCGATTCCCGGATCCGTTCCGGTGTATGCGGTGCCGCCGATGAAGTCATACAGGAACCGGATGCGGATGGTGGTGCCGGCGTAAGCCGCGAGAGGCAGGGTTTCGATGCGGAATCCGCCGTCGCCCGCGCCGCCTGATCCCGCGCGGCTCCACAGGTTGGTCCAGTGGGTGCCGTTGGTGGAAACCTGCACCCGTGCGAACTGGGAGGATGTGGCATATCCGAGGCGGCTCTCGAAAAACAAGCTGGTGGATGCCCCGGGAATGATTCCCGGCCCGAGCACGATGGATTCATCCGTGAAAGCAGGATTCGCCAGTTGGAAGGCACCGGTTCCCTCGGCGACGAACGTTCCCTGCACGACCGGGCGCGCGGACGCGAGTGTGGCGGTGACCTGGCTGTCGTCCTCGGCGCGCTCGCGCCATGTGGATACCGGACCGGTGTTGAGTGTGGCCGGTGTCGATTTGGCCGTCGGGCCGCGGCTTGTTTGCGTAGCGCTTTCGGGTTCCGGCACGGCTGCCTCGATGGCCGGCGGAGGCGTTGGCGGCGCATGGGCGACCTCTGCCATGCCGGTGGCTTGCAGCGTGATCCCGCATGCCAGCAGGCGGGCCATCACCGGATTGGAAATGTTTATCATGCCTTCATGCAGGCATCATCCTTCCTGGACATCAAGTGTGGACTTGAGCGATTGCGGCCAAAGGTGGATGGCGGGTGTTGCGGCCACATCAGGTTTTGCGTTGGCACGCGCGGAGCATGGCCAT
>JBIJBN010000057.1:0-8867 GCA_044345175.1 Luteolibacter sp. | reverse complement strand
GCTATCATCTGGGCGGTTGCCAAAGCTGCGCGTTTTCCCACACGGAATCCCTGGCCAGCCTCTGCGAACGTTCGCAACTCGCCGCAGACGAGGTGCTCGCCCACCTGCTCGCCAGCCACGCGCACGATCTCGAGATGTCAATCGACCCGGCCGAGGCGCACACGCGTATCCCCATGTTCCGGCTGATCGACACACGCACCCGCGAGGAACACGAGGCGGTGGCCATCCCGGGCTCGGAATTCCTCACCCAGGAACTCCAGCAACAGATCTTCGCCGGCGATCCGGAAACCGCGATCCTACTCTACGACCACAGCGGGCTCCATGTCCTCGACCAGGTGGCATGGTTCCGCGGCCACGGCTTGAAACAAACCTACGGCCTGCGCGGCGGCATCGACGCATGGAGCCGCCTGATCGATCCGTCGCTGCCCCGCTACCGCATCGAGATTGATGCTTGAAGACCCGCATCCGCACGCGGCGGCGGAATTCACCTGCCTGCCATGCGCGCGGCGAGGAGTTTCTCGACGTGTTTGGCGAGCATGTCCGCCTCCAGATTCATCATCTGGCCGGGGCGCGCGGCGTGCAGGTGCGTGTGCTGCCAGGTGTGCGGCGTGATCCAGAACACCGCCTCGTTTTGACCGAGTTCGGCGATCGTGAGGGAAATCCCGTCCACCGCCAGCGATCCCTTGTCCACGCACAAGCGATGGATTTCCGGTGGCAGCGAGACACCGAGGATGTGATCCCGGCCGCTGGCCTCCAGCCGCGTGATCGTGCCGGTGGCATCCACATGACCCTGCACGAAATGTCCGCCGAAGCGGTCGCCTGCCCGCATGGCGCGCTCGAGATTCACCCGGGACCCGGCGGCGAGACCGCCCAGCGAGGTGACCCGCAGGGTCTGTGCGAGCAAATCGAATGAGGCGGCGCCCGGCCCGGTGTCCGCCACCGTGAGACAGCATCCATTGACGGCCACGGAATCGCCGGGCCTGAGTTCGGCGGCGAAGGGGATCTCCAGCGTGAGCCGCGCCTGGTCTCCCAGGCATTCAAGGGACATCACGCCGCCCGTCGCTTCAACCAGTCCGGTGAACATTTCCGAATCAATCCTCCGTTTGGTGTGATTCCACCGCGGCGGGCGCGCTCTTGAAGGCCTCCTCCTCACCGGCATGGCCGCTGGGCAGCAACATGAAACACAGATAGGCGATGATGGTCGGAATCAGGGCCCCGAGGAACAACCCGAGCGGCGAGATGCCGTCCCTGAAAAACCGCGAGAGAATACTCTGGCCCGCCGGGTTCGGCGCGTTGGCGATGACCGTCAGCCCGCCGCCGGTCACCGCGCCGGCCAGCACGGCATACTTGGCGGTGTTGCTGATTCCGTCCACCTGCGCGGCCAGATAGGTGATGGCGGCATTGTCGTTGAAGGCGGTCAGAATCGTCGCACCCAGCATCAGCGTCTGGTCGGACAGCGCCTTGATCACCGGCGCGATCCACCATGCCTGGCAGCCGCCGTGAATCACCAGCGAAGCCAGAAAGAAACCGACGAGAATCGGACTCCTCAGCGAAACCTCGTTCTGGTGGTGGCGCGTGGCGATGATGAAGGCGAGGAAAAACAGGAAGCCGCCCACAAACAGCACGGGAAAGTGCGCGGTGTAAACCGTCCAAAACAGGAAACCCAGATGCACGGCCGTGACCCAGAACGGAACCGGTGTGCCGCGCTCCTCCCAACGGGTGGCTGTGATCCTGCCGTCCTCCATGCCGTCCAGCATGTCGCCCATGCGGAACAGGTCCTTGCGGAAAAGCAGGAAATAAAAAACCGTCGCCAGCACCACGCCCAAAACCGCCTTCCAGCCGAAATGCGTGAACATGAATACGGTGCTCCAGTCCCACGCTCCCGCCACCATCAGCACCGGCGGTGCGGCGAAGTTGGTGAGCGTGCCACCGATCGAGATGTTCACAAACAGAAGCCCCAGCGTGGCATAGGCCAGCCGCGCTGGAGGATTGAGGCGGTAGAACTTCTTGGCCAGCAGCAGCGCGCCGATCGTCATTGCGGCGGGCTCGGTGATGAATGAACCGAGCACCGGGGCGATGATCAGGACGCTCAGCCACCATGCGGCCGGCGTGCGTTTTCCAAAGCCCGCGACCCGGGCCATCAGCCCCTCCGCAAAACGCAGCACCGGCCTGCTCGCGGCGATGGCCATGATGATCACCACGAAAATCGGTTCGGTAAAGGTACGGTCCTTGCTCAGATACAATTCGAAATCCAGCCACGTGTGGTAATGGATGGCCGCTCCCGCCAGGACAATCACCCACAGGCCGAAAACCACTTCAATCTCGCCGAGGAAATGAAACAACGTGCCGAGAAAAGACACCTCGGGCACCCCGTCCGGATGCTCCGCATCGCGCACACCGCGTTTTTTCAGCGACTCGTCATGCAGATGCTCGTAGCGATGCGCGATTTTGGTGAAGAATCCGGCGGCAAAGGTGTGGATGATGGCAAGCAGGAAAATGACGGCCGCCGCAAGGTTGAAGGGATCGGCATGGATCCGCGATTCAAGCGTGGCCATCAAACCGCCCCCCTCGACAACCGGATACTTCTCCGGAGGGATGGGAAAGGATGCGTATTGCTTGCTTCCGTCCGCCAGCTTCGGATAGCTGGGCTTGAAATCCTCCGCCCCACAGTGCCCGGGGACAAGCGCGCAAGACAGTGCAATGACAACGAGGAGGAACTTCATGAGGCGGGCCGCCCGGATCCATTAGCGGGCGGGGCCGCGGACTGCAAGGCGAAGTTCCGGCGCGGCGTCCGCATGGCCTTGACAAAACAACCCGCATAGCGGTCTCTCCGCCGATTCGATGGACCTGCACTGGATCATAACCGCACCGCTGGTGATCGCATGTGTCGCGCCGCTGATGGTGCGGCTCGCCGGGGCCCGGCTGGCCGGTGTCCTCATCTCGGCCGTCCCGTTCGCCATCGCCGCCTGGCTGGCCGCCCAGGCCCTGGCCGCGGCCCCGCCCATCGAATGGTCGCGCGTCTGGCTCACGGAACCATGCATCGAACTGGCGCTGCGCGTCGGCGGGTTCGAGAGGCTGTTCCTGTTTTTGGTCAGCTTCATCGGCGGCCTGATTTGCATTTATGGCGGGGCTTATCTGCAGGATGACAGCAAGGTCGCGCGCTTTTTCACGATCGTGATGTTGTTCATGGCGGCGATGCTGGGCGTGATTGCCGCGGATGATCTGATTCTCACGTTCGTTTTCTGGGAGCTCACCAGCCTCACCTCTTTCCTTCTCGTCGGCTACAAGCATTATGACGCGGCCGCGCGCAAGGCGGCGCTGCAGGCGCTGCTGGTCACCGGCGCGGGCGGCCTCGCCCTGCTGGCCGGATTGATCCTGCTGATGCAGATGACCGGCGAGACACGGATTTCCGCGCTCGCCGCGCATTCGGAGGAAATCGGCCGCAGTCCGCTTTATGTTCCGGCCCTGCTTTTGGTTCTGACCGGGGCTTTCACCAAGTCCGCGCAGGTGCCGTTTCACTTCTGGCTGCCCGGGGCGATGGCGGCTCCCGCTCCGGTGAGCGCCTACCTCCACTCGGCGACGATGGTGAAGGCCGGCGTGATCCTGCTGGCGAAACTCTCGCCCGCCATGTCGCAGACCGAACTGTGGGGCTGGATCGTGATTCCGGCGGGAGCGCTCACCATGATCACCGGCGCGGTCATGGCGGTGTTCCAGACCCATCTCAAGCGGCTGCTGGCCTATTCCACCGTGAGCATCCTCGGCACCCTGGTCATGCTGTTGGGATTCGGCGATGCCTTCTCCTTCAAGACCGCGATGTTTCTCGCCATGGTGCATGCCTTCTACAAAGGAGCGCTTTTCATGGTGGCCGGAACGGTGGACCGCACCACCGGCACTGGCGACGTGCATGCGCTCTCAGGCCTGCACAAGAGCATGCCATGGGTCGGCCTGACGGCGGTAGCGGCGGCCCTCAGCATGTCCGGTGTTCCGCCCACACTGGGGTTCATCAGCAAGGAACTGCTCTATGAGGCCAAGTTGTCGCTGCCTTTTGCGCGTCATGCCGTGACCGCCCTTGGCGTGCTCGCGAACTCGCTGGGTGTGGCCATCGCGCTGATCGTGGGCGTGCGCCCGTTTGTCGGACAGGCCGGCGGCGCAATCAAGGTCCGCCCGCCCGCAACCGGGTTGGTGCTGCCGCCGGCGCTGCTCGCCGCACTGGGTCTCGCGCTCGGCCTGGCGCCGGGCTGGCTCGACAGATCTCTGATCTCACCGGCTGCCGCCGCGCAAGGTTTCGACCCGCTTGCCGCGAAGCTCACGCTGTGGCACGGCTTCACCCCCGTGCTCGCGCTGAGCGCTGGCACGCTCTTGCTGGGCATCGCTGTTTTCGCCATCCGCGGGCACCTCGGCTTTGCGGCGGCGGTGATGGGGAAAATCCGCCGCTTCACGCCATCGGCGGCATTCGACCGGTTGCTGGAAGGCGTTCTGGCCACCGCCGCATTCCTCACCGGATGGATCCAGAACGGCCAGTTGCGCGTCTATGTGCGGGTGACGCTGCTTGCGGCCTCGCTGTTGATCCTGCTCGCCCTCTATCAGGCGGTGGGCGGCTTCTCCCTCATCACGATGGTGCCGCCCGGATTTTACGAACTCATGGTGGTGGTGCTGATGTCTGCCTCGGCACTCGCCGCCGCGCGCGCCCGGAGCCGGCTTGCCGCCATCCTGTGCCTTGGCGGCGTCGGCTATTCGGTGGCCTTCCTGTTCGTGGCCTACGGCGCGCCGGATCTTGCGATCACCCAGCTGCTGGTGGAGACCCTGACCGTTGTCCTGTTTTCCTTTGTCATTCTCAAGCTGCCGCAAATCCGCGAAATCTCGCGCAAGCGCACCAGATGCTTCGACATGCTCACCGCGCTCATCGCCGGCCTGGCCATGACCCTGGTGGTGTGGAAATCCGTGCATGTCCGCACCAGCGAGTCGATCTCCTCGGGTTTGATCGAGCGCTCCGCCACGGAAGCCTTCGGCCGCAACGTGGTCAACGTGATCCTGGTGGACTTCCGCGCACTCGACACCCTCGGGGAGATCCTCGTGCTCGCACTCGCTTGTCTGGGAGTGACCGCCCTGTTGTTCCGCCGGAGAAAGCTCCGCCGCACGGATGATGCATCCAGCGAACGCGCCGCCGCTCCCGATGGCAGCGCGCTGCTTTGAACCCCCGATCCCCGCCATGACTCCGCTCCACCAAAGCCTTCTGCCAGCAGCCGCCCGCCTTGTGGCTCCCTCACTGGTGGTCTTTTCCATTTACCTGCTGCTGCGCGGACACAACCTGCCGGGCGGCGGATTCATCGGCGGACTGGTGCTGGCCAGCGCGCTCGTGCTGCGCGTGATGGTGGATCCGGAACGCGAGCCGAAATTCGACCTGATCCCGCTCGCCGGCATCGGCCTGTTGGTCGCGCTTGCCTCGGCGATGCTGCCGGTGCTGCTTGGCCGCACTTTTTTCACCGGTCTGTGGGGCGGTGAAATCTGGCTGCCCGCGATCGGGCCGCTCAAACTGGGAACCCCGCTTTTGTTCGACACCGGCGTGTTCCTCGTCGTCACGGCCGTGGCGGCCAAGATGCTGCTCGTGCTGCTGGCACAAACCCGCAAAAGCGAACCCTGACCATGGAAAACCTGCTGCCCATCGCCATCGGCATCTTGTTCGCCTGCGGCTGCTACCTTTGCATGCGCCGCAACATCGTGCGTGTCCTGCTCGGCATCATGCTCTTCGGCCAGGCCGCCAACCTGCTCATCTTCACCGCCGCGGGACTTTCCACCGGAAAGCCGCCCATCATCGCGCCGGACAGCGTGACCCTGGCCGGCGCCCATGCCGACCCCCTGCCGCAGGCGCTCGTGCTCACCGCCATTGTCATCGGTTTCGCGGTGCTCGCCTTCGCCATTGCCCTGGTTCTGCGCGCATGGAACAAGACCGGCAGTGACGACCTCGACACCTTCCGCAAGTCCGACCACTGAATCCTCTCCCAAGCATGTCCCCGGAATCCCCGCTGCTCGCGCTTCCGCTTGCCCTGCCGTTCTTCGCGGTAGGGATGCTGCTGTGCATGCGCAAGGCGGGTGAGGCGGCCCGCCATGGGGTCAACATCGCCAGTTGCCTCGGCCTGCTGGCGGTGGCTGTCACCATCACCGTGCGGGTGTCGGGGCAGGGTGTGCTGGCGCTGCATGCGGGTTCCTGGCCCGCGCCATTCGGCATCACGCTGGTGGCCGACCTGTTTTCAGCGGCGATGGTCCTGGTGACGGCGGTGATCGGGCTGGCGGTGGCGGTCTATGCCGCCGGCTCGGGAACCGGAAAATTCCGCGGTTATTTCCAGCCGCTCTATCAGGCGTTGCTGCTCGGAGTGAACGGATCGTTCCTCACCGGCGACCTGTTCAATCTTTATGTCTGGTTCGAAGTGATGTTGATGTCATCCTTCGTTCTGGTGGCCCTCCCCGGGGGAAGGTCCCAGCTGGAGGCCGCGGTCAAATACCTGACGCTCAACTTCATCGCCTCCGCGTTCTTCCTGGTCGGTCTCGGCGTCCTCTACGGCATCGCGGGAACGCTCAACATGGCGGATCTTTCAGTGAAGCTCGCCGACCAGGGCGGCAACGACCTGATGCTCTCCACGGCGGTGTTGTTCCTGGTGGCGTTCGGCATCAAGGCCGGGGTGTTTCCCTTCTACTTCTGGCTGCCGTCCTGCTACCACGTCACCCCCACGCCGGTGGCCGCGGTGTTCGCCGGCCTGCTCACCAAGGTGGGGGTGTATTCATGCATGCGCGTTTTCACGCTCGTGTTTGCGGATCATCAGCAATTCCTTTCCGGGTTGTTGCTGCCCATCGGCGTGCTCACCATGGTGACCGGCGTGTTCGGTGCCGCCAGCCAGTTTTACATCCCGCGCATCCTCTCGTTCCACATCATCAGCCAGATCGGCTACATGATCATCGGCCTCGGTTTTTTCACCCGGGGCGCGCTGGCAGCCACTGTGTTCTACATCGTCCACCACATCCTGGTGAAGACCAACCTGTTCCTGATCGGCGGCATCATCGGACGGCGCACCGCCACCCAGTCGCTGGCGGGAACCGGAGGCCTCTACGCGCGCGCGCCATGGCTGGCGCTGTTGTTCCTGATCCCCGCCATGTCACTCGGAGGCATCCCTCCGCTCTCCGGCTTTTTCGCGAAATTCGCATTGATCCGCGAGGGCCTGGCGCTGGGCCGGGGCTGGATTGTCGCCGCAGCCTTGGCGGTCGGCCTGTTGACGCTGTATTCGATGATCAAGATCTGGAACGAGGCATTTTTGAAAAACGCGCCCGGCGTTGGGCCCGGACGCGACCGCAAGGCGCCGGTGATGATGGTGGTTCCGGTGGTGGTGCTTGCCGCCTGCACGGTTGCCTTCGGCCTGCTCCCCGGGTTTTTCATGGACTTCTCGCTGCGTGCCGCGGACCAGCTTGTCAACCCGTCCGCCTACATCGAGGCGGTGCTCCAAATCCACAACCCTGCTGAAACATCACGATGAGACTTTTCCATTCACTGGTGTTCATCCTGATCTATCTGCGCGAGATCGTGCGCTCGACGCTGCGCCTTGCCGCGCTGTTGCTGGCCCGGAAGATCCGCATCAACCCGTGTTTTGTCGAGGTGCCCCTTGATTTGCAGGGTGAGACGGCCCGTTTTCTTTATGCTTGTTTGATATCCATGACTCCCGGCAGCATGAGTGTGGGGCTTGATTCCGGGCGCGGCGTCCTGACAGTGCACCTGCTAGACGCTCCGGATCCGGATGCCGCCGTCCTGGAAATGAAATCCGTGTTTGAAAAACCGCTGATCCGCATCTTCGGCCGCGGTTGAACCCCCTTGCGTGCCATGATCCATTTGTTTTGCTACCTTCTGCTCGCCATCTCCCTCGGCATGGCGGCGTTCCGTCTGTTCATCGGTCCAAGCGCGGCCGACCGGGTGCTTGCGATCGACCTGCTGGCCGTCATCACCGCCGCCGCGGTATTGCTGCACGCGATTGTCCGCGGCAGTCCGGTGTTCGTGGACGTCGTGGTGGTGCTTGGCGTGATTGTTTTCTTCGGCACCGTGGCTCTGGCCCGCACCCTTTCCCGCACCCCTTGAACCGATGCGCGAGATACTCATCAACATCCTCTGCGTGTCCGGCTCGCTGGCGGTTTTTCTGGCTTCGCTGGGGCTGCTGCGTTTCCCGGGTTTCTTCAGCCGCGCCCATGCCGCCACCAAGGCAAGTGCCTTCGGCCTTGCGGCATTCCTGATCGCCGTTTGCGTCGCGTTTCCGCAGGTCAATGTGATCCTGAAGTCGCTGTTCGCACTGGTGGCGCTTTTCCTCACCCTGCCGGTGGCCACCCAGTCGCTTGCCGATGCCGTGCGCGGCAAGGACCGTGAAGGTGGTTAGCCGGCCAGCCGCCGCGGCAAGGCGAACTTGGTGATTGAAACCCGGCGGGTCGGGCGCAGATGCTGTGTGCATGATCCACCTGGATGCGAATGCGGGCACGGCGATGCTGCCGGAGGTTCTCGACGCGATGCTGCCATGGCTGGGCAAGGACCACGCCAATCCATCGGGCGCCTGTGCCTCGGCGCGGCGCGCGGATGAGGCGATCGAACAGGCGCGGGCGGATTTCGCGTCCTGGATCGGCGCGCAGCCCGATGAGATCATCTTCACCAGCGGCGGCACCGAAGGCGCGAACACCGCGCTGCGATCGCTCGACCGGTTGGTCGGCTCCGGTGCGGTGGTGGTATCCAGCATCGAGCACTCCGCCGTGTTGCGCTGCGCTGAGGACCTGGAGCGGCCGGTGGAACTCGCGCCGGTTGACGCGGGCGGGCGGCTTGACTTGGAAAAGTTCTCCGGACTGCT
>JBIJBN010000304.1:0-2645 GCA_044345175.1 Luteolibacter sp. | reverse complement strand
ATGGGGCCGGGCTCGCACGGCTCGACCTACGGCGGCAACCCGCTCGTTTGCGCGGCCTCGCTCGCCGTGCTGCGCGAAATCCGCGGGAAAGACCTCGCCGCACACGCGCTGCTGATGGAGGTGCGCATCCGCGAAACGATAACCTCGTGGCGACTCCCGGCCGTCACGGAGGTCCGCGGCAAGGGACTGCTGCTCGGCGTCGGGCTGGACCCCGCGCACATCCCCACCCCGCAGGGCGGAACACCGGCACTCGCACTGGTCACCAGACTCATGGAAAACGGCCTGCTCGTCCCGCCCGCCGGCCCGGAAACCATCCGCCTGCTCCCGCCGCTGAATGTCACCGTGGAGGAGATCGACGAGGCGCTCGCCATTCTCAAATCCACCGTTGAACAACTCACGGCCGGCGCCCGCAAACCCGCTGGATGAAAAACCCATGCGGGCGCATCAACCCGATCCCCGATCTTCCCATGCAGCATCTCCTCTCCATCCAACAACTCGGCGCCGCGGAAATCACCGCGCTGCTCGACTCCGCCGCCGTGCTCAAACAACGCCGCGGCCGCGACGAGCGCGTGCTTGAGGGCAGCACCTGGGCGCTCATCTTCACCAAGTCGTCCACACGCACCCGCGTGTCGTTCGAGGTCGGCATCCGCGAGCTGGGCGGCCACCCGATGTTCCTCTCCAAAAACGACATCCAGCTCGGCCGCGGCGAGCCGATCAAGGACACCGCGCGCGTGCTCGGCCGCATGGTCCACGGCGCGATCATCCGCACCTACGCCCAACAGGATGTGGTCGATTTCGCCGGCTTCTCCGGCATCCCCACCATCAACGCGCTCACCGATGACGAGCACCCCTGCCAGATCCTCGCGGACCTGCTCACGATCCGTGAAAAACTCGGCGGCTGGCAGGACAGGAAAATCGCCTTCGTCGGAGACGGCTTCTCAAACATGACCCGCTCGTGGATGTGGGCCGCCAAACACCTCGGATTCGAACTGGCCATCGCCACACCCGCGGCCTGCGGCCCGCCCGCGGAATTTCTAACGGAACTCGCCGCGCCCAACGTCACCATCACCGGCGACCCCGCCGTGGCGGCCCAAGGCGCCCATGTCGTCAACACCGACGTCTGGCTCTCGATGGGCCAGGAGGACCAGCACGGGAAGGAACGCGCGTTCGCCGGCTTCCAGGTGGATGACGCGCTGCTGCGCCATGCCGCGCCCGGCCACATCGTCCTGCACTGCCTGCCCGCATACCGCGGCAAGGAAATCAGCGCCGCGGTGCTCGAGCTGCATGCGGACTCGATCTTCCAGCAGGCCGAGAACCGCCTCCACGCGCAAAAGGCCGTGCTCGCCGCAATCGCCCGCTGATTGGCCACGGCCAGCGCCACCCCGATGTCCGCCAAAGCCACAGGAAAAGTCAGCGCCGCCGTGATGGCCAGCCGCGTGCTCGGCCTGCTGCGCGAAATGCTTTTCGCCGGGCTCTTCGGCGGCAGCCGCTGGATGGATTGCTTCTACCTCGCCTTCAAGGTGCCGAACCTGCTGCGCGACCTCTTCGCCGAGGGGGCGCTCTCGCAGGCGTTTGTCACCACCTTTTCCAAGAAACTCAAAACCCACGGCGACGCGCCCGCCTGGGCGCTGGCCAACAAGATGCTCACCCTGGCCGCGGTGTGCATGAGCATCATCACGCTGCTCGGCATCGCCGCCGCGCCGTGGATCGTCGAGCTGCTCACCGCGCTCCCGCGCTCCGGCAGCGCGCCGCGCGCCCATGATCCGCAGGAGGTCGCCTTCACCATCACCTTGGTGCGCATCATGTATCCGTTCATCCTGCTGGTCTCGCTGGCCGCACTGGTGATGGGCATGCTCAACGCCAAAAACGTCTTCGGCATGCCCGCGCTCTCGTCGTGCTTCTTCAATCTGGGATCCATGGCCGGCGGCGCGGCTCTCGGCTGGTGGATCGACCCGTCGTGGGGGAAAGACAGCCTGACCGGCTTCGCCATCGGCGTGGTCATCGGCGGCATCGCCCAGCTGGCGTGCCAGTTGCCCTCGCTGCGGCGCACCGGCCACCGCTTCGCGGCGGATTTCCAATGGCGGGATTCCGGCGTGCGGAAAATCCTCGGGCTGATGGGCCCGGCGGTGATCGCCGCCTCGGTGGTGCAGGTGAATGTGGTGATCAACGCAATCTTCGCCTACGGCGTGGGCGAGGGCGCGGTGAGCTGGTTGAGTTATGCCTTCCGCCTCATGCAGCTGCCGATCGGCGTGTTCGGCGTTGCAGTGGCCACCGTCACCCTGCCCGCCCTCGCGCGCGCCGCGGTCGGCGGCATCGGCGCGGACTTCCGGCCCACCCTCGCCAAAGGCCTGCGGCTCGTCGCCTTCCTTGTGCTGCCGTCGTCGCTCGGACTGGTCCTGCTCGCCGGGCCGATCGTCAGCGTGCTCTACGAACGCGGCGCCTTCGACGCGCACGACCGGTTGCAGACGGCCGCCGCGCTGCGCGCCTACGGTTTCGGCCTGCTCGCCTACGCCTGGCTCAAAGTGCTCCAACCGGCATTCTACGCGATCGAAAAACGCTGGATCCCGATGCTTGTCAGCATCCTCGCATTGTTCGTGAACACCGGCCTCAACGCCTTTTTTGTTTTCGTCATGCGCTGGGGCCAC
>JBIJBN010000303.1:0-2651 GCA_044345175.1 Luteolibacter sp. | reverse complement strand
GCCGCCAGGAAGTGCGGGATTCCATCATGGAGGCGGCGGCCGCAGGCACCCTGACTCCGGCGCTGGTGGACGACCTGATCCTGCGCAACTGGCCGCAGGGAGAGAAAGTCACCCACAAGGACATCAAGATGCGCACCTTCATCAGCCAGGAAAAGGGGCGCAACCAACTTGTTTCCCACGTTTATGACATCACCTACGGAGTCGTGGAGCCGCACGACTGCCTTGTCGCACTTGATGATTCGATCGTGCGCGGCACCACGCTCAAGCAGTCGATCCTGAAAATCCTCGCCCGCACCAAGCCGGCCAAGATTGTCATCTGCTCCACCGCGCCGCAGATCCGCTATCCCGATTGCTACGGCATTGACATGTCCGAGCTTGGCAAGTTCATCGCCTTCCAGGCCGCCGTGGCCCTGCATCGCCGCGCGGGCCGCCAGGCGCTGCTGGATGCGGTTTACGACGAGTGCCGGGCCGAGCTGGAGCTGCCGGCCGCCGGGCGCCGCAATTGCGTCCAGCGGGTCTATGCCGACTTCACCGATGCCGAGATCTCCGCCGAGATCAGCCGCATGGTTTGTCCGGATCAAATCGACTGGCAGGGTGAGGTGCAGGTGATTTTCCAGACCATCGACAATCTGCGCGCGGCCATCCGGGGTGACTGCGGTGATTGGTATTTCACCGGGGATTATCCCACGCCTGGCGGCTACTCGATGGTGAACCTCGCCTACATCCGCTGGTATGAGGGTGTGGGTGGCAGGAGCTACGACCTGCCGCTGTGAGCCGGCGGGCCCTGCCGTGCTTTGCTGCTTGATCGCACCCGCTGCAGGCGGGCATCGTCAGCGGCGACGATGAAGGAACTGGTCGAGGAACTCGAACGCTGGGGGGCGGATGTGATTTTCGGCCGTGCCCGCGGGTTCCGCGCCTCGCTGGCCCGCATGTTGATGTGGTTTCTCTCCGGCATCTTCCGGATTCTGGTGCAATTGCGGCTCCGGCTTTACCGCCACGGCTGGAAGCCCCGGCACCATCTCGGCTGCCAGGTGGTCTCGATCGGCAACATCACTGTTGGCGGAACCGGCAAGACCCCGGTGGTCGAGCTGCTGGCCCGCTCGCTGCGCGACCGCGGCCGCAGTGTGACGATCCTCTCTCGCGGATACAAAAGCCAGAAGCTCGACCGGCCGCAGCGCTGGCGCGACGCCGGCGGGCGGCCGATCCCCGCCAGCCGCATGCCCAAGGTGGTTTCCACCGGTGAGGCGCTGCTGCTCGACTCGAAGTTCGCAGGCGACGAGCCGTTCATGCTGGCCCGCAACCTCGACGGGGTTTCGGTGGTGGTGGACAAGAACCGCGTCAAGGGCGGGCGTTTTGCCATCCAGCACCTGGGTGCCGACACCCTGTTGTTGGACGACGGCATGCAGTATCTCGACCTGGCGCATGGCATTGACATTGTGCTGGTGGATGCCGGATCGCCCTTTGGCACCGGTTCGCTGCTCCCGCGCGGCACCCTGCGCGAGCCGCCGGCCAACCTGCGCCGTGCGAGCTACATCCTGCTCACCAAGTGCGATGGCAGTCCGAATGACGAACTCATCGCGCGCATCCGGCGCCACAACCGGACCGCGGAGATCATCGAGTGCGCCCACGGCCCGATCCATCTGGAGGATGTGTTCACCCGCGAGCGACTGCCGTTGGACATGCTCAGGGACAAGTGGGTGGGCGCGATCAGCGCGATTGCGGTGCCCGAGGCGTTTGAGGGCTTGTTGGAGAAACTTGGCGCGCGTGTTGAAATCCGCCGCCGTTTCTCGGACCACCACCGATTCACGCGCAGGGATGTGGACAAGTTCATGCAGCGCTGTGTCGAGCGCGACATGGAATGCATCCTCACCACGGAAAAGGATGCGGTGCGTTTTCCACGCCCCACGTCGCTGGATGTCCCGGTGTATTTCCTGCGCATCGAGGTGAGGATCCTCAAGGGCGGTGAAATCTGGGACGATCTGATCGACCGGCTGTGCGCGCCGCCGCCGGCGTTTGATTCCGTGCTGCGCCACCGACACGCCTGCGGCCTTTGAGCGGCGCGCAGCGCGGCGACATGTTTCGGTGCCGCTCAGGAGGACGTCCCGGCGGCATCCCCGGATGCATCCGGTGCTTCGTCCGGGATGTCATCATCGAAGTCCGGCCCGTCCTGTGCCTCATCCTCCTCGAAGTCATCCTCCTCCATGAGTTCGCCATGGAACAGATGGAACCGGCGCTTGCGCTGGTGTTGCGGCAGCGGCGAGAGGATCATCGCCACGGCGCGGCCGTTGAGGCGCGGCGGCTGGTCCACCTGCGCCATGGTCTTGAGGTCATCGATGATGCGGTTGAGCATCACGAATCCGAGATCCTTGTGGGCGTTTTCGCGGCCGCGGAACTGCAGCACGAAGCGGCACTTGTGATTTGTTTCGAGGAAGCCCTCGGCGCGGCCCATCTTGATGTTGTAGTCGTGCTGGCCGGTGCCGACGCGGAATTTCACCTCCTTCATCCGCGTCGAGCTCTTGGACTTTTGTTTTTTGAGTTTGGCCTGCTCGTATTTGAATTTCCCGTAATCGACGATCTTGCAGACCGGCGGATCCGCCTGGCCGGCGATCTCGACGAGGTCGAGCCCGAGTGCCTGGGCCTTGGCGAGTGCT
>JBIJBN010000302.1:0-2674 GCA_044345175.1 Luteolibacter sp. | reverse complement strand
GCGGCAAAGTCAATGGGTAAGCCGCCACAAGCTGCCATCACGAGCGAGGGCAGGACGATGATCGCTACAAATACCCAACTCAGGAGTGATGCTGGCCGGGCGGCATCACCCGCAATTGCCCCGAGAAACAGGGTAGTTACGCCGCCAAGCGCGATCCTCTCCGGAGATAGGCTCAGGGGGTAGTGGTCGTCTCCCACGAAGGCTGAGATGCCGAAGACGTAGCTCACACAGAGCGCGCCGTAAACCGCCAGGGCTGTTAAGCATGGCTTTGTCACCGCCGCACTTTGGAGTTTTCCGGGGCGCAAGGCCGCGGTCCTCGGCGATGGTGCACTTCTAGTCATAGGTGCATCATCTCGGCGAACCCTTGGCGCTGCGCCGCCGACAGCAGCATCGAATTGTGCCACAACATCTGGAACTCGCCGCCGGTATCCGCCATTGCGGCCAGGATGTTGGTCGCTGACCCAATGAGACAGTTCATGCGTGGTCGGTCGGAGACGCCACGGAGGATGGTCTGCTCCATCAGGAGCAGAGGTCGTTGCATGAGCCGCAGCGGGCTGCGTCGAGCCCAGCTCCACATTCGGAAGGGAAACGCGGTGCCGAATCGGAAGCCGCAGGCGTCGGCGAATCCCCCGGTGTGGTCCTCCGCGAAGCCGGCGGCGTCGAGCAGATCTGGCGTCACGAGCGCGTCCCACCGGAGATAGTGCTGTCGATTTGCACGGAGCTCGGCCGTGATTCCTAGGCGATCAAGCGTTTGGGCGAGCCGACGCCGCTCGGCGACGATCATGTCCAACGAACGGCAACTCATGTAGCTACCGTGCAACCCAATCCGGTGGCCCCGGCGATGGATGTTCTGCAGCAGCGGCCGAATGCGCGGATCGGAAATCTCGTACGAGCCGTCGGGAACACCAGGAGTGCGTCCGGCAAGGATGAAAAAGGTCACTTGATGACCGCGTCGCTCACACTGGTCCATGTACCAGTCAAAGGTGTTGTAAGGATCCAGGCGGTGAATCCCTGCCCGTGACAACGCCATGTTTGCCAAGCGTCGCGCTGCCAGGCCCGCTGATCGGCGCAGCAGCAGATCGGCCCCGGTCGCGCGCATGCAGCGAAAGATGGAACCCGACACTGGATCAAACGGATGATCGACGTCGCACGAGACGTGCGTCGTGGTGCGTGGCACCCTCCGGAACGCGACGTCCCCACCCAGCAGGCTCTCGAGCGCCCGCTGAAGAAGTGCAGCGTACTCGTCCACCAGCGGGCGAAGGATGAAGCCGCCACGAGTCTGCAGGGACGCGCTCCCGGGAAATCGGTCGTGTGCATCCCGTGGCCCGTCACACGCCTCTTGATAGCCGGAGAGCAGCAGGAATGCGGCCCCGAACAGGTCAGCGCCGAGGTGGAGCGTGGCGCCGTCTCGTCGCACCTCGGGAGTGCCGAGCAGAATGGGCAAAGGTGGCCGGCCCTCGGTTGAGTGGGTTTGGAAGGCATGAGCGGCCATCGTTGGAAACGGAGGCCGCGGGAGCTTCGCGGCGTCCGCGGGGTACAGGTCTGGAAGCAGGGCCGGCATGACCAGGGTGCGCCCCTGCGCCTTGATCGTGATCTCGCCGTCGTGTCCGTCCTCAAAGCGGTAGGCATGGTCCGTGACGCGATCCATCACGACGGAAGCCGCCCAGTCGAGTTCCGCGGCAAGTCGCCGAGGCCGGCGGATCGCCCACATCATTGGCGCATCGCCCGGAGCTTGCGCATCGCCAGCATCACAACAGCCAGCCTCGATCTCGCGCGCGAGACATGGAAAAATGGCGTTGCGTCGCCGCCGAACGCTCGAAAGAAGCGCTCGACCGGCTTCATCATCGATCCCTCGAAGTCGAAGGCGACGCCAAGCCGCCTGGACAGCTTGATTGCGTGCCAAAGGCACAGGCTACTTGCGCCACTTCCCCGCAGGTCCGGATCGGCGCCGCCCATCAGGTAATAGGCCGTCACTCCGTCGTGCACGATGTAAGCTCCGGCGTGGCTCCGTCCCGCAGAATCCTTGGCGATGATGATGGTTCGCGTGCCGCGCTCAACGCATGCCGCATCGAGTCGCTCAACGAAGCCCGCCGAATATGGTGGTCGCTTCCCTTGCCGATCGAAGGTCAATTCATTGAGGCGCATGAACTCGTCTAGCGCTCCCTGCTCCGTCACCTCAAGCCGATGCCTTCCGGCGGCCTTCTTTGCATCGGACTTGATGTTGGCCTTACACAGTGCCCAGCAGTCGTCCTCGGCACGGTCTGCCGGAATCCGGTACGTGTATCGCGTCGTCTGTTCGAAGCCTCGCCAATAGAAGGGCAGCCAGTCCCGCATGGATGGCGACCAGTTCTGGGCGTAGTGGTCGTGCGGCGGTAGTGCGTCAATAAGCTCGTCCATCACCTCTTTGGCTTCAGATGCCCCGTTTCCGAGGGCTTGGATTCGCGGTGACAGCCAGGGGCCGAGAAACTGGGTCAAGGGCGGCTGCCCAAGGAGTCGCAGCCCGAACTTGCGCGTCATCCGATAGGGAAGGACCCCCGAGGGGCTGGCGGGATCTCCGACGACGGCACCTGACCACCCGTCTGGGCCGCAGGTCGCGTCAAGCCACCACGGGCTCATGAATGCGGGCAGATTCCCGAGCGACTCTGCCGCGAGCCGGTAGGCGGCGGGATCATGC
>JBIJBN010000301.1:0-2684 GCA_044345175.1 Luteolibacter sp. | reverse complement strand
CGCATTTCGACGGGGTCCGCCCAGTGGTTGGTCGGCCCGGCCTGGTCGGGGCGTCTGGAGCAGATGAAGGTGCGGTCCTCGACGCGGGCCACATCCGAGGGTGTCGAGCGGGCGAGGAACGAGTTCGGGCGTTTTTCCGGATTCAGGCGGATGAAGGTGCCCTTATCCACCATCATCGAGGTAAGGCGGTCCCATTCGGCCTGTGATCCGTCGCACCATTCGACGGCATCGGGTTGGCACAAGGCGGACATCTCATCCACCCAGTGTTTCAGAGCGCTGTGTGAGGTTTTGGCTTTGCTCATGGCGTGTGCCATTGAAGGCACTCACGCCAGTCTGGCAATGACATGTTGGAAAGTGCCCGGCATTTGGTGTGAAATGCGCAGGTTGCGGACGGTCGCGCTCCGGGGGCCGCTCAGTGGCAGGCGCATCCTCCGCCGCATCCGCCGCCGGTGCGGGCGGGTGGTGCGGTCCGGGGTTCGGGTGTGGCGGATTTGGAAGTGATCAGGCCGATGCCCCCGACGATCACGCGGCGCACCGGTTCGCCGGTTTCCGGGTGTTTATCCAACGCCTTTTCGTGGATGCTTTGCTTGATTTCGAAGCGCGTGGGTTGATCGAGATCGGATGCCGGAATGGTCTCGTAAAGATAGATCATGGCGGTGATGGGGAATGACGGATTGAATGGTGGCGGCGCCGCCGGTGGATGGCAAGCGGCAAGGTGCGGGCCGGATTGTGGATCGATTGTTTCGGCGGGGGTTGATTTCGCCGGGTTGCGCGTCATGGTGCGCGTGTTGCCGGCGCATGATGGCGGCAACCGCGATTCATCCGGAGCAATGCCACTCAACAATCCGCTTCAGGAATTTTTTTCGATCCGCTTCCGGCGATTGCTGACCGGTGATCCCGACGGTGTGCCGCCGTGGCTCGGGGTGGTGGCTGAAGGTGACGGGCCCGGTTTGTATCTGCCCACGGATGCTCCGTGGGTGGTTCATGCCGATTTGGCCACGCTGGTGGGCGGGGTGCGTGCCCTGTTGATGCAGGCGCTGCATCCCGGCAGTTTGGCCGGTGTCCGCGGCCACTCGCGGTTCAAGGATGATCCGCTTGGGCGGCTTGCCGGCACGATCCGCTGGTTGACGGTGACCACCTTCGGCTCGCATGAGGCGGTGGCGGGCGAGGCCGCGCGCGTCAACCGGATGCACGGGCCGGTGCGCGGCACCTACCGGGCTGCGGATGGCGCGAAGCGCGGCTATCGGGCAGCGGATCCTGATTTGCTGCTGTGGGTGCATGTCGCCTTCATGGATTCCTTCCTGCGGGCGCATCAATGGTATTCGACGCGCGCGATTCCGGGCGGGGCGGACGCCTACGTTCGTTTGTGGGGGAAATCCGTGGAGCCGCTGGGGCTTGTGGACACGCCATGCGACGAATCCGGACTGATGGACTGTCTTGATGCCTATCAAGGCCAGCTGAAGGTGACGGATGACACCCGTGAGGTGATTCGGTGGCTGCGCCGCCCGCCGCTGCCGTGGGCGGCGCGGCCGGTTTACGCATTGTTGTTCCAGTCCGCTCTGGCAAGCCTGCCGCTCGGATACCGGCGGATGATCGGGCTGCGTGCGTTGCCGCCGGGGTTGTTGCGTCCGGTGACCACCGGATTCCTGAAGCTGCTGCGGGTTGCGATCGGCCCCGGGAGTCCGATTGAGGAGGCGGCGGTAGCGCGGTTGCGCCGGTGCGGGTGTCTGGATGGCGGCGAGGCCTGAGCTCAGGCTTTGCCGAAGATGCTGCGGCCGGTGGAGCGGAGGTCGTCGCAGGCGGTTTTCATCCGTTCGCAGAGGCCGAGTTCGGCTTTCTTGAGGTAGGAGCGCGGGTCGTAGGTTTTCTTGTCGCCCACTTCGCCGTCGATCTTGAGCACGCCCTCGATGTTCTGGCAGATGTGGGTGACGATGGGGCGGGTGAATGCGTATTGGGTGTCGGTATCGATGTTCATTTTGACCACGCCGTAATCGAGGGTCTCGCGGATTTCCGAGAGTTCGGAGCCGGAGCCGCCGTGGAAGACGAGATCCATTTCCGCATCCTTGCCGTGTTTGTCCATGACGGCCTTCTGGCCTTCGCGCAGGATGGCCGGCTTGAGCTTCACCGCGCCGGGTTTGTAGCTGCCGTGGACGTTGCCGAAGGTGGCAGCGAAGAGGAAGCGGCCGACGGGTTGGAGCGCCTCATAGACGGCGACCATGTCCTCGGGTGTGGTGTAGAGTTTTTCGGCCGGCACGCCGGAGGTGTCGTGGCCGTCCTCCTCGCCGCCGACCACGCCGGCCTCCACTTCGAGGATGATGTCGAGTTCCGCGCACTCCTTGAGCAGCGCCTTGGAAAGGGCCAGGTTTTCCGCAAGCGGCAGCTCGGAGGCATCGAGCATGTGGCTTTGGAACAACGGCCCGTGGCCTGCGGCGATGCGCTTTCTGGAAGCCTCAAGCAGCGGCCGCAGGAAGCTGTCCACTTTTTTCGGCTGGCAGTGGTCGGTGTGCAGGGCGATGAGCACCTGGTATCTCTCCGCAAGCAGGTGTGCGGCCTCGGCGAGGACGATGGCGCCGTGGGCGGCATCCTTGAGGGCGGTGCCGGAGGCGAACTCGCCGCCGCCGGTGGAGATTTGGATGATGCCGTCGGATTTCGCTTCGGCGAAGGCGCGGAGCGCGCCATTGATG
>JBIJBN010000055.1:0-9079 GCA_044345175.1 Luteolibacter sp. | reverse complement strand
ACTCAAGCTCGGCCGCGGCGCGAAACAACACGAACACCTGCTGGTGGACCGCATCGACTTCGGCGACTTCGGCAACTCGCGCCCGTTCCGCATCCGCATCACCAACCTGTTCAACGACAACTCGGACTACTTCTACGTCAAGCACGCCGACGCCTCGCGCATCTACGGCCTCGAACTCGAGCACATCCTCTCGCCCAACCGCATCAACTACCTCGTCAACGGCAACACGCTCATCGAGGAACACATCGCCGGCGTCCCGGGCGATGTCTTCATCCGCGACCACCTCGGCCAGCCCGGCCTCAACAAGGTGCGCATCGCCAAGGAGTTCACCAAATTCAACGAGCGCACGTTCATCCGCCTGCTGGGCGACATGCGCAGCGTCAATTACGTCGTGGACATCACTCCGGACTTCGAGGAGGTCCAATACCGCGTCCGCGCCATCGACTTCGACCAGCAGTCCTACGAGGGCAACGGCAACACCTACCTCGCATTCCGCTACCGCTCGAACCGCGACGTCACCCGGCTCGCCTTCAATGTGCTCAACCGCAGGACCATCGACCAATACGTCGCCGAGGAGCACGCCCAGATGTCACGCCGCGCCAAGGTGGAAAGCAGCCGCCTGCGGGCCCTGCTCGGCATCATGCGGCGCGAGGACCTCGCCCCGCGCGAGCATGTCGCCAGGCTCGCCCGGGAGCTCGGCCGGATGCACGGCGACAGCCGTTACGGCGATTGCCAGACCATGGGCGAACTCACCGCCCGCCACATCTCGCTGATGCTCGACATCGATCCCGGCGATTCGATTTTCGAGAACCCCTTTTGAGTTCGCGGCGGGGGACGGAGCGAACGCCAGCATGCGGTGTGCGCCCGCCGGCATGACCGGCCCGGTTGTTTTTTCACAATGATTTAACGTTTGCTATGCATTCGTTTCACAACGTCCAGCGCAACATCCCTGCGGATTCGGGATCGCTCCCGGAGAACAAAAACGCAAACACCATGAAAACCGGATATCAACAACAAGGCATGCATCGGATACGCGCGCTGATTCTCACATCGCTGCTTTTCAGCGGCGCGACGGTGCGCGGGGCCACACTCTGGGACGGCGTCTATCTGGATGTGTTCGGCGGATTCTCGATACTCACCAGCGGCGACCTGACGCAGTCCGGGCAAACCAGCGACGGGTCCTACGACGGTGGCTTTCTGACCGGTCTGGCGGTCGGCAGGGAAATTTCCCCGGCATGGGCGTTCGAATTGGAGTGGTTCTACCGGAACAATGGCGTGGATTCGATGAAAGGCGGCGTTTTTGATGATGTGAACGACGGTGACTTCGCCTCCACGAACCTCATGCTCAACGCCATCTACACCATACCCCGCGAGGATGCGGACACGGGCTTTTTCGCTCGAATCAGCCCCTACGTGGGATTGGGTATCGGTGTGATGCAGGAATTGGACATCGACATGACCGTGGCAGGTGCGGAGCAGGAGTATTCGGACAATTGGGTGCCATCCGCCCAAATCATCGCGGGTGCGGCCTATCCAATCAGCGGCGGGTTCTCCGCCTTCGCCGAACTGCGGTATCACTTTTCGGGCAGCCCGGCACTGGATGCGGAATCCGGCGGTGCCAGGGTGGATGCGGATTACAACGGATACTCGGTCCTGATCGGCTTGCGCCGCACTTTTTGAAGACTCGCATTCCGGAGAAATTCGTGGATGATGCCGTCTGATGAATGACGTGCCACCGCTCCCCGTGCTGCTTGTGGAGGACGATTCCGATCTCGCGGCGAACATCCAAGACTTTCTCGAGCAGCAGGGATGGAGAGTGGACCATGCGCCCAACGGGGCGCTGGCGATGCACCAGCTCCTCAGCAGGAGATATTCCGCGGGAATCTTCGACTTGAGGCTTCCCGGGATCGGCGGGCTCGAGCTCTGCGAGCGGGTCCGCGGCGGAGTGGCTCCCGCCCTGCCGGTCCTGATGCTCACGGCGGCCGGCACTCTGGATGACCGTCTGCGCGGCTTCAAAGCCGGGGCGGATGACTATCTCGTCAAGCCGTTCGCTCTGGCGGAAATGCTGGCGCGTCTCCAGGCGTTGGTCCGGCGTGCGGCCGGGACCGCCGACAGACCCGTGGGGACACTGTGCATCGGCGATCTCCACTTGTGCGTGTCGACACGCGTGGTCAGCCGTGGCGGACAGCGTCTTACCCTGACAAACATGGGTTTTTCCATTCTGGAGAAACTCATGCGCCATTCTCCCGGGATCGTGCCGCGAGCTGATCTGGAGTTCCATCTCTGGGGAGACGAGCCCCCGGGCAGCGACTCGCTCCGCACACACATCGCCACATTGCGCGCCGCCATCGACCACCCCGGTCTGCCACCACTTCTGGTGACCCATCGTGGCGTCGGATTCCAACTTCTGGCCACGCGCCAATCCTTTTCATGAGACCGGCCAGGCTCGAATCACGCATCCGTCTGCTCATTGTCTGCTTTGCCGCACTGATCATCCTCCTTGTCTCGGGCATCGGATGGGTGATTCTGCTGGATGCCGAGGATGCGATCCATGACCGCCATTTCATCAAGACGGCGGAGGGCATCGTCGCCGGCCGGCCGGAAGCCGTCCTTCCCGTGGGCATGTCCGCCCATCCGGAAGCGGTTTTTCTGATGGATAAAATGCGGCTTTCGGAAATTCCCTCCAGTCCCGGATTGCATGATATCTTCGCCAATGAGGACCTGACACGCAGCCTGCTGGTCCGCACATTCCTTGACCGCTTGCGGCTTTGGATCATCCCCGGCTACGAGCGCGAATTCCGCCTGTGGATCGCCCCGGAGGCAGGCCCTGACGGCATCCGCGTGGTGTTGGCCGACCTCGGCATCACGGAGCTCAGCGAGTCGGAAACGGAGAGGGCGGGCGCGCGTCTGCTCATGTTGAGTGCGCTTTTGTTTCTCCTTGCTCTCGGCATCGGCCAGCTCATCATCGATTGGGCGTTGAAGCCGGTGCGCGCACTAACCCGGCGTGTCCTTCATGACCGGTTTGATGCCCGGGAATCGTTTTTCCGGAGGCATTTCCCCGGGGATGAAATCGGCCAGCTCGCCACCGCTCTCGACGACTACCGGAAGCGCCTCGAAACAGCCCTTTCACGGGAGCGTCATTTTCTATCCGACTGCAGTCATGAGCTCAGGACACCGATCGCCACTCTCAAGTCGGCGCTTGATCTGCTCGATCATGCGCCGGCCGGTGCGGTCGCGAATGAACGCATCACCGGGCGCATGCGGCGCTCCACCATGCGGATGGAACGACTGGTCAGCACATTTCTCCTGCTCGCCCGCGAGCGGCGGCCTCCAGCCGGCACGGAACCCGTGGACATCGAAAAGGTCGTTCGATCCGCAGCCGATGAAATCGGCGCGTTGCACCCGGGACATCCTCTTCAAACCACCATTTTATGCGACCGCGGGACGATGCTTGAAATCGACGCCGAGACACTTTCGGTCTTGTGTCACAATCTCATTTCGAATGCCTACATGCATGCGGGCGGGGGACTTTTGGCAATCACGATTCGTTCAATTCCCGAATCCGTGATTCTTGTGTTTGAGGATGATGGTCCCGGATTTCCCGAACTTCCCGGTCCAAGGGTTCCGGGCGGCTACGGCATCGGCCTGTCATTGGTGGCCCGGCTTTGCGAGGCGTGTGACTGGAGCTTTATCCGCGGTCCGGGGCTTCAGGGCGGGGCAAGGGTTGAAGTGACCATTCCGAGACCCCCTGATTCCAACCTTCGGCCCGGCCAATGAATTGAGCCTGCAAAGACGGCTGCCGGCATGTTCGCCCGGGCTTGCCGCGCGGAGCTCGCTCTGGGGCGTCCGCTGCAGACAGGGTGGCTTTCTTCCGCCACTTGCTGCTGCTGCGTGCGGGCATCGCCGGATGGATGGGACTTTGCCTAGACGCCGCCTGCATGTGCGGCGCATGATTCCGCCATGAAGCGCTTGTTCCTGCTCGACGGCATGGCCCTGATCTACCGTGCCCACTTCGCGCTGATCCAGTCGCCCATCCGCAATTCCAAGGGTGTGAACACCTCGGCGCTGCATGGATTCATCCAGACGCTGCTGGCCATCCTTGAGAAGGAGAAACCCAGCCACATCGGCGTGGCGTTCGACACCTCCGCGCCGACGCCGCGCCACGTCAGGTTTCCGGCATACAAGGCGCAGCGCGACGAGATGCCGGAGGAGCTCGCCGCCGCCATCCCGCACGTCAAGGAGCTCTGCCGGGCCTTCCGCATCCCGGTGCTCGAGTTGGACGGCTACGAGGCGGACGACATCATCGGCACCCTGGTCAGGCGTGCGGCCGCGGATGGCTTCGAGTCGTTCATGGTCACTCCGGACAAGGATTTCGCCCAGCTTCTCACATCGCGCACGTTCATGTGGAAACCCGGCCGCAAGGGTGGCGAGCATGAAATCATCACGCTGGAGAAACTTCCGGAGATCTGGGGTGTGGCGGAGCCGGAGCAGATCATCGACCTGCTCGGGCTGATGGGTGATTCCTCGGACAACATCCCCGGCATTCCGGGCATCGGCCCGAAAACCGCGCAGAAGCTCATCGCGGAGTTCGGAACCGTCGAGCAACTCATCGCGGGCGCGGACAGGCTCAAGGGCCGGCAGCGGGAGCTGGTCGAGACCCACTCGGACCAGGCATTGCTGTCCAAGGAACTCGCCACCATCATCACGGACGCGCCGGTGGAGGTGACATGGGAGGATCTTGCGCTCACCGCGCGCGATGACGAGGCGGTGAAAAGACTCTTCAACGAGTTCGAGTTCCGCTCGTTGTCCAGGCGCCTGTTCGAGGCGCCGGCCGGGACGCCCCGCGCTCCGGAGGCCGGAGACGGGGAGGGACCCTCCACGCCCGCGCTTTTCGAAACCTTCCTCACCATCCGGGATGTGGATCACACTTATCATCTTGCCGACACCCCCGGGCTCCGGCAACAGCTCTTCACCGAGCTCGAGCGCCAGCCTTCCTTCTGCTTCGACATCGAGGCCACCTCGCTCGACCGCTTCGAGGCGCGTCTGTTAGGCATTGCCTTCTGCTGGAAGAACCGCGAGGCGTGGTATCTGCCGTTCAACGGGGATGCATCCCTGCTGCAACGGCTGCAGGCGGTCTTCGCGGGACCTGCGGAAAAAACCGGACACAACCTGAAATACGACCTGTGCGTGCTGCAAAACCACGGCATTTCCGCCAGCGGTCCTTTTTTCGACACCATGCTCGGCGACGCCCTGGCCGCGCCGGACCGCCGCCATTCGATGGACTACCTTGCGGAAATCCTGCTCAACTACAGCCCGGTGAAGCTGGCCCACATCGCGCCCCCCGCGCCCGCCGCCACACCGGACGGCGATTTGTTCGAATTCGCCGCCGCCGGCAAGTCCTCCCGCGATCTCGACATCGCGGCCATCCCGCTGGAAAAACTCGCCGAATACGCCGCGGAGGATGCGGATGTGACGTGGCAGCTCGCATCCGCAATCCGCCCGCTGTTGCGCGAGGCCGGCCAGGAGGCCGTGCTGCGCGATATCGAGGCCCCGCTGCTGCCGGTGCTCGTGCGCATGGAAATGGAGGGCATCGCCATCGATCCGCACGCGCTCGGAGAGATCGGCGTGGACCTGCAGCAGCAGATCGACACCCTCGCGCAATCGATCCATCGCCATGCCGGCCGTTCGTTCAACATCGCCTCGCCGCGGCAGCTCGGTGATTTCCTGTTCGACCAGCTCGGCCTCGCCGACAAGGCGAGGAAAACCAAGACCGGCCAATACAAGACCGACGAGCAGACACTCGCCGCGCTCGAAGGCAGGCACCCGGTCATCGCCGAGATCCTCGCCTGGCGCGAGGCCACCAAGCTGAAGTCCACATATCTCGACGCCCTGCCGCGCTTCATCGCCCGCCGGACCGGGCGTGTCCACACGCATTTCCACCAGCTTGCCGCCGCCACCGGACGCCTCGCGTCATCCGATCCCAACCTGCAGAACATCCCGGTGAGATCCGAGGCGGGCCGCAAGATCCGCAAGGCGTTCGTCCCGCGCGAGGGCCACACGCTGTTGAGTTGTGACTACTCGCAGATCGAGCTGCGCGTGATGGCCGCGCTGGCCAACGACACCACCATGATCGAGGCCTTCCGCAACCGCACCGACATCCACACGGTCACCGCCTCCAAGGTCTTTGTTGTCGATCCGGAAAACATCACCCCGGAGATGCGGCGCACCGCGAAGATGGTGAACTTCGGGATCATCTACGGGATATCGGCCTTCGGGTTGTCGCAGCGCCTTGCGATTCCGCGCACCCAGGCGGCCGCGATCATCGAGGCGTATTTCCGCGAGTATCCCGCCATCAGGGATTTCATGGAACTGACCGTCGCGGAGGCCCGCGAACGCGGCTATGTGGAAACCCTGACGGGCAGGCGACGCCATTTTCCGGATCTCAACTCGGCCAACCAGAACCTGCGCGGCAATGCCGAGCGCGCGGCCATCAACACGCCCATCCAGGGCACCGCGGCAGACATGATCAAACTGGCCATGATCCGCATCGACGCCCTGCTGCGCGCCGGATCTTGCCGCTCGAAAATGCTCCTGCAGGTGCACGACGAGCTGGTCTTCGATCTCGCGCCCGATGAACATGAAGCGCTGGTGCCTCGCATCCTGGAAATCATGCGCGGCGCACTGCCGCTGCCCCATGGCGTGCCCGTCGAGGTCGAGCACGGCACCGGACCCAACTGGCTCGCCGCGCATTGATGGAAGGGAGCCGCACGACCATGACCGACACCCGACACCACTCCACCGCCGCGGTGATCATCGGCGCGGGCCTGGCGGGGCTGGCATGCGCGCGGCGGCTGCATGAGGCGGGACGGCCGTTCGTGATTTGCGAGGCGGCCGACCGTGTGGGCGGCCGGGTGGCCACGGACGCGTGCGGGGGATTCCTGCTGGACCGTGGGTTCCAAGTGCTTCCAACCGCCTACCTGGAGGCGCGTCGCGTGCTTGATTACCGGGCGCTCGACCTGCGCCGTTTCCATCCCGGCGCACTGGTGCGGCATGGCGGGAAATGGCACCGCCTCAGTGATCCTTTCCGCCATCCCATCCACGGCATGCGCGGTGTTTTCAATCCGGTCGGCACTCCCGCGGACAAGCTGCGGGTGGGTCTGCTGCGGCTGCGTGGATTCGATTTGTCCGGATATGATTCCGGCACATCCACGCTGGATGCGCTGCGCTCGGAGGGTTTTTCCGAGTCGATGATCGATCGATTTTTCCGCCCGTTCATGGCCGGAGTGTTCCTTGAAAACCGACTTGAAACATCGGTGCGCAAGTTCGAGTTCGTGATGCGTCATTTCGCCCGGGGAGACATCGCGATTCCCGCACGTGGCATGGCGGAGATCCCGCGGCAGCTCGCCGCGGCGCTGCCCGCCGGTGCGGTGAGGCTGCGGTCGCGGGTGGCATCCATCGACGGGCACCAGGTGCGGCTGGAGGATGGCCGGACGCTCGCCGCGCCGGCGGTGGTCATTGCCACCGATGCATCCGCAGCGGAGCCGCTGCTCGGAACACCCGGGCCGGCCGCAAGTTTCCACAGTGCGACCTGTCTGTATTTCAGCCCGCGCGTGGCTCCAGTGGACGAGCCGGTACTGATGCTCGATGGCGAAGGTGCGGGTCCGGTGAACAACCTGGTGGTGCTCAGCGCGGTTTCGCCGGAGCTGGTGCCACCCGGCAGGCATCTCGTATCGGCGAGCGTGGTGGATCCGGTGGCCGCCGCCGCCGTGGATATGGAGCAACAGGTGCGGCGGCAGCTTGCCGGATGGTTCGGTGCCGAGGCCGGGGATTGGGACTTGCTGCGCATCGACCGGATCCCGCGGGCCGTGCCATGCCTGCAGCCGGTGAGGCCCAAGCCCGCGCGTGTCCGCGCCGGGATCTACCAGTGCGGCGACCATTGCGGCATCGCCTCGCTCGACACCGCGCTTGCCAGCGGCAGGGCCGCAGCGGAAGCCTTGCTCGATGATTTTCCCGGATGATGGATAACAAGACCCAGCATGATGTCATGACGCCGGATGTTTTTCAAAACGCCTACCATGGATCGCTGGCCGCGGATGCGGTGGCGATGCCGGTGCATTGGTATTACGACCGCGAGGCGCTGCGGGCGGAATACGGGGAGATCACCGGCTACCTCGCGCCGAAGAATCCGCACACCGGATCGATCCTGTGGCGATCACACTACACCGCGCCGAACGCGCTGGGGGAGATCCTCCATGAGCAGGCGGTTTACTGGGGGCGGCCGGGCGTCCATTACCACCAGTTCCTCAGGGCCGGGGAAAACACGCTGAATTTCCAGCTCGCGAGGGAGCTGGTGCGTTTGTGCGAATCCTCCGGCGGCTACGACCCGGATGCGTGGCTAGAATGTTATATCGACTTCATGCGCACGCCAGGCAGACATCGGGACACCTATGTGGAGGAGTATCACCGGGGGTTTTTCATCCGTCTTGCCTCGGGCAGGCCACCGCGGAAATGCGCCATCCGCGACGAGCACATCGGCGGTCTGGCGCAGGTGCCCGCGCTTTGCTTCGCACTGCGTGGCGCGGGCCTCTCCGGTCTGCGCGCCGCGGTCAGGGAACATGTGGGTCTCACCCATGCGCACGCCAACGTGCTGCGCGCCGCGGACACCCTGGCCAGGTTGTTGTTCCGAATCCACGAGGGTGTCGCGCTGCGCGAGGCGATCCGCCGGGAGGCGGGCGACTGGATCTCCACCAGCAAGGCCGGGTCATGGGCGGGTCAGCCGGACACCCATGTGATCGGCCAAAGGTTCAGCCCTGCCTGTTACATTGCGGAGGCCATGCCCGCCGCGCTTTATCTGGCATGGAAGTATCACGACGCATTTGATGCGGGAATTCTCGCCAATGCGATGGCCGGTGGTGACAACTGCCACCGCGGCGCGGTGACCGGCGCACTGCTCGGCGCCGCCAACGGTGTGCCCGCAAGGTGGCTGGACGGGCTGGTGCCGTGATCCGCCCGCGGCCTCAGCTCCCGCGGTTTCCGGCCGCAAGGTTGCGCGCCATGCGGGGAAACAACAACCAGTGGA